>JBDHKT010000140.1:0-12164 GCA_039586255.1 Gemmatimonadota bacterium
CGTGGCGATGGTTGCGTCGCTCGCCTTCTTCATCGTCGTCAGCCGGTTCGTCGAGAGCAACGAGTATCGCCTGGCGATCGTCGCCGGGCTGACGATCGCCGCCTGGCTCGCGGCTACGTTCCTCACCGCGCCGGAACGCTGGGAGACGCTACAGCACTTCTACCGAGTGGTCCGTCCGGGCGGGCCCGGCTGGCGCCCACTGGCGCGCCGCGCTCCGGAGGTCGAACCCGACCGGCACATCCCGCTGCTCTTGCTGGCCGCCGGGCTCGCTGCCGGAATCGTCTACCTGACTCTGCCCGGGATCGGGTTGCTGATATTCGGAGACTATTCTGGAGCTGCCCTCTGTCTCGTGGGCGCGGCCGCCTGCGCTTTCGGTGTGGTGATGACGATGCGGCGCGTGGGGTGGGATGGCGAGGTCGGGGGATAGTCCGACATTCGACAGCCCACAGCCGACTACCGATTGCTCAGCTTCTTCTCAACAAACGAGGCCCGACGTCCGATATGCGACGTTGGACGTCGCGCGTCGGCGGTCGGATGTCGTGAGCTGAGAAAGAGCTGGAACTCGATAATCGGCTGTCCGCTGTCGAATGTGGAAGTAGACTTCCCCTAGTACGCGCCGTTCTCGATCCCCACTTGGGTCATGTACTCTATCAGCTCCGCCCGTGTGCCCGGCGACACGGAACAGGCCGTGCTCAATATGTAGCCGCCGCCCTCTTTTGCCGCGTCGAGCCGCCGAAGAACGGCGGCGCGCACCTTCTCCTCGTCGCCGAACAGCAGAGTGTTGACCGCGTCGATGTTGCCCTTGATAAACGCCTTGCCCTGTAGCTGCGGCACCGCGTCCTCGAGCTCGATTGTGCCGAGTGGCGGCGGGTCGAGGGTGTCGATTCCATCCGTCCCGGTCTCAAGCATCAGATCGAGTCGATCGCCGATAGCGCCGCAGGTGTGCGTGTAGATCTTGATCCCTGCGTGCCGCGACTTCACCGTGCCGGTGATCGCCCGCTCGTAAGGCAGCACGAACTCGGAGTAGTATTTCCGCGAGATCAGGCCGGCCCCGGCGAACGCCGATGAGATGAGGATCGCGTCGACCCCTGCAGTCGCCTGCCGGTCCGCCAGGTCGATGGCTCCCAGCGTCAGCCGCTCCAGACAGGCGTGGACTTTGCCCGGGTCGCGCAGCAGGGCAGTGAGCGCGCCTTCGTAGTCGAGCAGCTCGAGGAACTGAGAGAAGGGGCTGAAGATCTCCGAGTGTACCGAAACATCATTCCCGACGCGGGCTTTGACCGCCGTGATGGTGTCGAGATGGAAGGCTGGAAAGAAATCATCGAACGGTCTCGGCCCAGCCTCGAACCCCCAGGTGTACGGATAAGTGATGCCTGTCAGGTCCCAGGGCTCGACGTACCACAGCTCCTCTGGGGCCACGTCGTCGATCGTGGGGAAGTAGCGCGAGCCGTCGGGCATGAAGTAGTGAGGGTTGTCATCGGGCGGCACGCGCGTGAAGCAACCGTTCTTCCAGCGAATCGTCGTCCCGGCCTCCGCTTGGTCGATCCGGTCGATGTGTCGCTCGAAATCCGGGTCGCGGCCTGGGAGGTTAACGAGGACTCCGTCGAAGCGGTAACGTCGCTGTAGCCGGACGAGGGCGTCGGCGAACGCGGAGGATTCCGTCGAAGCGGTAACGTCGCTGTAGCCGGACGAGGGCGTCGGCGAACGCGTCGGGCCGAAACCAGATGTCGGTCGCCGAATCCTCGGCGTTGAGGAAGTAGTGGCCGATCGCCAGCTGGCAGAACACCGGCACCCGATCGGGCTCGGCGAGGCCCATGGCGATCCCGACGCGTTCCCGGCTATTCATTGGCACACCCACGATTGCCGCACAGGTACTCGACGCCTACATATACTGACACCCGATGCCCGACGCCAGGATCGAATCATGAGCGAATCGTTTCTCGATGCCTTGAAACGGCGAGTGCTGCTCGCCGACGGCGCCGTGGGCACCGAGCTCCAGAAGGGCGAGCTCGAGCCCGGCGGTTGCGGCGAGCGGTGGAACGTGGAGTATCCGGACCGCATCCTGGCGATTCAGCGCGCCTACGCCGAAGCCGGCGCCGACTGCCTCACCGCCAACACGTTCGGCGCGAGTCGCGTGATGCTCGAGCAGCACGGCTGCGCCGACGAAGCCGAGGCGATCGTCAGGGCCGGTGTGCGGATCGCGCGTGACGCGTTCGGCGGCCGGCCGGGCTTCGTACTCGGCGACATGGGCCCGCTGGGGCGTCTGCTCGAGCCGTTGGGCGATCTATGCGAAGCAGAGGCGCGAGAGGTGCTCAGCGAACAGGCGGCCGCGCTCGTCGATGCCGGCGTCGACGCGATCATCATCGAGACGGAGAGTAGCCTCGAGGAGCTCGGCATAGCGATAGCCGCCGCGCGTCAGGCCGGCGCGCCCTGTGTGATCGGTTCGATGGCGTTCGACGTGATTCGCGACGGCACGGACCTGCGTACGATGATGGGCGTCAGTCCCGAAGACGCCGCCCGCCTCATGACCGACGCCGGCGCCGATGTGCTGGGGCTGAATTGCGGTAAGGATATCGACCCCGCCTGGGCCGCGACCGCCGTGCGGCGCTACCTCAGCGTCAGCCACCTGCCCACCATGGCGCAGCCGAACGCCGGCCTGCCCGTCCTCGAGGACATGAAGGTCGTCTACAAGCAGGACCCCGAGGACATGGCGGAGGGGCTCCCGGAGCTACTCGGCGCCGGGGTCCGCGTCGTCGGCGGATGCTGCGGTACGACGCCCGACCACATCCGGCGCTTCCGGGCCGCGATCGACACTTGGAACGCCGACGCCGGATAGAGCGGCTGGTTCTTTGACCGACGGAGGTCAAGATGGAGTACGTCAGACGGCTCGCCATAGGCCTGCTCGGTCTCTTCATCGTCCTTATGACCGTCGGCGTGTTCTCGAAAACTGAGTGCGGCGTTCTCGTTCTGGTAGTAGCCCTACTGGGACCGAAGGGGGAGCGGTTCGGCCTGAGCGTCGGACGTTCTAGACAGGACCGGGAGGTGTCATGAATTCCAAGTTCCGTGTATTGGCTCTGAGTCTGACGGTGCTCGGACTTTCGTACGCGATCGTCGCGCTGAGCGCCTGCACGCCGCAGGATGCGGAGGCCGAGTATGCGCGAAATCAGGCGCTATTCGTCACCATGCGCGATGGGGTGAAGATCGCCATCGATGTGTGGCTGCCCTCCGATCTCGAGCCCGGCGCGAAGGTCCCGACGGTCATGCGCGCTACCCGTTACTGGCGGGCGGTAGATCTCGTGAGCGAGGTTCTCGAAGACGATCGCAACTTCTCCGAGGCCGAGCGGTTCAACGGTGCGGGTTACGCGCTGGTGCTAGTCGACGCGCGTGGCAGCGGCGCCTCGTTCGGCTGGCGTCCTTACGAGCTCAGCCAGGACGAGGTGAAGGACTACGGCGAGGTCGTCGATTGGATCGTCGAGCAGCCGTGGTCGAACGGGCGCGTCGGTGCGTACGGCGTGTCGTACGCGGGCAACACGGCGGAGATGGTGGCGGTCAACACGCGTCCCGCCGTCAAGGCGGTCGCACCTCTCTTCAACGACTTCGACAATTTCGAGCATCTGGTCTTCCCCGGCGGCGTGCTCACGGTGGGTTTTCTGGAAGGATGGTCCCAGGCGGTCCATAACATGGACCGGAACGACATCTGCGCGTTGAATGGTCGGACCGGCGAAGAGTGCGAGCAACTGAAGGGTTGGGCCGTCGGTGTGAAGCCGGTCGACGCCGACGCGGATCGTGCAACCCTCGCCGCCGCGGTCGGCGAGCACGCGGCCAATACGGTGCCGTTCGAGGCGGCGCTCGAGTACGAGTACCGCGACGACCCATTCGGCCCGGGGGGCGAGGCGGATGTCGGGTACAAGCGAAGCCCGTGCGGGTACCTGCCGCAGATCGAGGCGTCCGGTACTGCGATGCTGATCCGAGTAGGTTGGCTCGACGCGGCCACCGTGAACGGTGCGCTGGGTCGGTACAACTCGATCGGCAATCCGCAAAGGGTGATCATCGGGCCGTGGGATCACGGGGCGGGGAACAACGCCGACCCGTTCATGCCGGCGGACGCACCCGTGGAGCCTACTCGCGACGTGCAAAACGCCGTGCTGCTTGAGTTCTTCGACACCTTCTTGAAGGAGGGTGGTTCGGGGGAACTGCAGACGAGCATAACCTATTACACGCTGGGTGCCGGTGAGTGGGAGACGACGGAGTTCTGGCCTCCCGCAGGCTTCGAGACCCGGCGCTGGTACTTCGCCGAGAACGGCGGCCTCAACGACTGGCCGCCGGCGGCCAGCGAGGGCGCCGACCGCTACACCGTTGACTTCGAGGCCACCACGGGGGTTCACAACCGCTGGTACACGAACGGTGGCGCCGGCGACGTGGTTTACCCGGATCGTGCGGAAGAGGACAGGAAGCTGCTGACCTACACCAGCGCGCCGATGGAGCGGGACGTCGAGATCACCGGCCATCCCCTCGTGGTGCTGCAGGTCGCGTCGACCCATACGGACGGCGCATTCATCGTCTATCTGGAGGACGTCGGGCCCGACGGCCGGGTCACCTACATCACCGAGGGCCAGCTACGCGCGGTCATGCGACGCGTCTCGGACCAGCCGCCGCTCTATCAAAAATACGGCCCGCACCACAGCGGTTTGCGCGCCGACGCGATGCCGCTGGTGCCCGGTGAGATCGCCGAAGTCACCTTCGATCTCTGGGCCACCTCGGCCCTGATCAAGAGGGGCCACCGGATTCGCGTCGCGGTCGCCGGCGCCGACAAGGACACGTTCCTTCGCTACCCGCGCGACGGCGGCATCCCGACCATCACGGTGGAACGCAACCGGGTCTACACGTCTTTTATCGACCTGCCGATGAGGGAACGGTAGAGGTCCTTCGGGAATTCTCGAATGTCGAGCAAGGGACCAGTGCAACAGGGGAGGTAGGGAGGTAAAGAACCGCTTCCAGCTTCCCCACCTCCCCTGTTGCACTGGTCCCCGAATCGACATTCCCAACATACTTCCTCAATTGTCAGTTCCTCCTTGGCAATTCTTCCAGTTGGGCCCGCGCCCAGAGATGGTTCGGGTTTAGCGAAAGCGCGCGGCTGAACGCGTAGGTCGCCCGCGGGTTGTTGCCCGCGCCCAGGTACCCGAGACCCAGCAGGTAGTAGGCGGCCGCCATCTGCGCGCCCGGCGAACGGCGGCTGCCGAACTTGGCGAAGAACTCGAGGCTCGACCCGCCTTCCAGCGATGCGATCCGCTGGCGGGCGTAGGTCACCAATCCGTCGAACAGTTCGCGGGCCTGCCTCTCCCGGCCGAGCTTGCGGTACGCCATCCCCTGGTAGTAGTCGAGAGCGGAGCGGCCGGCCGGCCGCGCCCCCGTCGCCGCCTCCTCGTAATGCCCGCGCGCCTTCTCGATGTCGCCGGCCGCCTCGTGAGCTTCACCCAGCAGGTAGTTGGTCTGGCAGGCGCGGCCGCCGTTGTACGGACGCGCGACCTCCAGGTTCTGCGGATACTCGAGCGCGGCCTCGTAGTCTGCGATCGCCTCGTCGTATCGACCGGCTTCCACATGTCCCAGACCCCTGAGCAGGTGCGCGTCCACGTAGGTCGTGTGGATGTTGCCCAGCCCTTCCCACCTTCTGAAGTGGTGGGTCGCCATGTAATCGATGGCCTCGTCGTAACGACCCAGCTGGGTGAGCAGGACGACCTCTCTCGAGAAGGCATCGTTGTGGCCGGCGATGGTCTCGCGGTTCCTCTCCAATAGCGCCAGCCGCTCTTCCGCGCCGGCGCCGCCGGCCTCGTACAGTACGTCCAGCTCGTAGTAGAGCCTCGGGTCGTCCGGGTCGAGTGCAGCTGCCCGCTCCATGGCGGTGATCGCCTTCGGCACATCGTTCTCCACCTGCACGTAGGCGCGGGCGAGGTTCCTGTGCAGTGTGGGATGCGTGCCGTCGATCTCTCTGGCGCGCTCCCACTCCGCTACCGCGAGCTCCGGCTGATGATCGTACAGCAGGTTGCCCAGGTAGTAGTGCGCCAACGCGTCTTCTGGGTTCCTCGTGTATGCCGCCTGCAGTACGTCGATCGACTCGAGGCGGAACGGGAAGCAGTAGTCGGGCGGCATCTCCGCGGCCAGCTCGTAGATCGAGCGGGCCCGGGCTTCGTTACCCAGTTGCTCGTGCGCGTAGCCGAGGTAGTAGTAGAGCATCGGGTAGATATTTGCCTCGCGGTCGTCGTCCGGATCGGTGAGCAACGAGATCACGCTCGCCGCCTCGTCCCAGAGGCCGGCGTTCGCGTAGTCGACCGCCGTCTCTAGGAAGGGCTGCGCCTCGAGCCAGTGCCGGGCCTCGCGCCACGGCTTCGCATCCTCGACCAGCCCGAACTTCGCCAGTCGTCGGGCGAGCAGCGCGTCCCGTGCCTCCGAGACCTGGCGTCTATCTCCAGCCTCCACGCCCGAAAGGTAGAGCTCGTGCCAGGCCCACAGGTCGAGCGGCTCGTCGGCCAGAATAGCCCGGGCCAGCTCACCGGCTTCCTCGGGCCGTCCCAGCCGCCGTAGTACGGCGGCCTTCAAGGCCAGCGCACCGCTGTTCCAGGCGTTGGTCGCGATCGAGCGGTCGAGGTGGTCGAGCGCGGCGCCGAATTCACCGCGCCGGCCATCGATCTGGGCCAACTGGTAGTAGGCGGCGGCGTGGAACGCCTGGCTCCAGGTCGCCTTGTAGAATGCGTCGTAGGCGGCGTCGAGATCGCCATCGAGCTTGGTCGCCAGCCCGAGGTAGTAATACGCCTCGCCGTCTAGCGGGCTCGTGTGATCGCCGGTCGGTCGGGCGAGCGCGGCGCGGAACCGGTCGGCGGCTTCGGCGAATCGTCCGCGCTGCAGGCTCCCGATGCCCAGTCGCAGGTTGACCCGCGAGTTACCCGGATCGCGCGCCAGCGCCTCCTCGTAGTAGGGCAAAGGGCTGAGCGCCGGGTTGTAGAACTGTTCCAGACGGAGGCCGGCCAGGTAGAGCTCTTCGACGCTCGCGATCTCACGCGGCGGCGGTGGCGGCGTAACTGGATCCGGCATCGGCGCCTGCGACGGCTCGACCGGCTGGTACGCTACCAGCTCGTTCAAAGGAGTGGAAGGGTCCAGATCGATCGTTTCATCGAAGATCGGCTCGCCGCCGGCTTCGAGCCGCGCCCGCGCGTCCTGGAGTCGCGAAGTGGCGTTGAAGCCTAGCGTTGCGATGCTCTCCTCCGAGACCTCGAGGTTCACCGCGGCATCGAGTGTCGCGTTCTTCACGCCGCCGATCCCGCGGATCGGATACCAGTACTGCCGCACCAGCTTCGCTTCGTACGGCTGCAGCCAGGTGTAGTCGGGCTGGTTGTCGGTGTAGGCGCCGGCCATCAGCTCGATGTACGGCCCGTCCTCGTCGGTGAGTATCTCATCCCATAGCCGCCCCACCGGCCCGGGCCCCCACTCCCAGAACTTCTTGCCGGGCGCGATGTAATGATCGGCGACGTAGACGACGCCCGCCTCTTTCGAGTGATCGTAGCCAGCGAGGAAGTCGTCCTCGTAGTTCCAAGCGAAGAACGAGATCGGCGACGGGTGATTCCTCCAACGACTTATGTCGACGCCGTTGTAATCGATGCCCCGGTAGTCCGCGTCGGCGACCGGCCAGCGGGCGAACTGGTTCTTGCCGTGGTAGGTGGCGAACTGCGTGCCGGGTGGGAAGATCACCTGGTAGTCATCGCCGGCGTGCACCGCCGGGTTGGCCCAGTAGAGGAAGGACTGCGCGAACGGCGTCCTATTATAGGGCTTGATCGTGGCCTCGAAGTACGACTTCCCGGGGCGCAGCGTCAGGCCGACGGTGAACCGCATCCGGTGGCGCAGGTCCAGCTCGCTCAGCCAGATCGTCTTACTGCCGTCCTCGTTCTCCTCCAGCGTGTAGTCCATCGGGATGAACGCACGCGACCGGTGATGATGCGGAAAATTCCACTCGATGCCGCCGGAGATCCAGGCGCCCAGCATCCCGATCAGCGCCGGCTTGATCACGTGCTGCCGGTACAGGAAATCGTACTCGTTCGTCTTGTCCACCGCCTCGAACACGCGACCGCCGATCTCCGGTAAGGCGCAGACCCTGACGTAATCGTTCTCCAGACACAGCACCTTGTACGGCTTGTCGACCCGGTCCTCGGTCAACTGGTCGAGCATCGGATACGGGTACACCCGACCCTCCGCGCCCTGGTAGGCCCGACCGGCGTAGAAGCGCGGGTTGGGATCGGGGGCGCCGGCCTCGTAGGTTGGGATCACCAGCGTCTCCTCGTAGACCTCCACCGGTCCGGGGCGCGTGCAGCTGGCCGATAACGCCAGCGCAGCCGCCGCGATCAGGCCGCTCGTGATTCGGCTACCGTGAACGCCGCTCATCGTATCCTCCGCTCCGTCGCTCGAACCCGCGTGTCTACCTGCGGGCATGGAAATGGGGTTGCCGTCCCCGTCAAAGATGGTGGCCCCGATCCCCTCGTGACACCCATCCAGCGGCGCACCTTGCTACGTCATGCCGGTGGGGGGCATCATAAGGTTGCGATGGAGAAAGAGCCCAAGAAGAAATACGCCAGCGAGCTGGAGCAGCGGCGCAGGCCGCTCGAGGACGTAGACACAGAGGCCAGAACGTGGTTCGTCAGGGCCGCGCTCAGGCCGCTCAAGGACGTAGACATGGCGGCCCGAGCGTGGTTCCTCAGGGCCGCGCTCTGGCTGGTTCCCACCGGCATGCTGTTCGCCCTGCTTATCGGGGCCGTCCTCGCGGATCGCGGAATGCCGGAGAGCAAGGCGTACCTGATGGGTTTCCTGTTTGGCTTCGGCGGCCTGTGTCTCGTCTACGCGTTTGTGTACTACGTTGTCATCGGCGGCACGGCCTCAGTCCTCGGGAAGATCTACTTCTCTTCCGCCCCCCCTATCGAGGCTCCCAAATCGTGGCGCGGGCAGGCGCTCGCCGTGCACGGCTCGCACAAGGAAGCGCTGAAGGCGTTCGAGGAGGAGGCGGCGCGCTACCCGAACGATCCCGGTCCCTGCCTGCGCGCGGCGGCGGTCTGCCTGGAGGAGATGGACGATCCGGAAAAGGCGATCGCCTGGTACCTGCGGGCGCGCCAGGCGGCGAGCATCACTCGTGAGACCGACGAGTACATCTGCGTCCGCATCGCCGATATCTGCGAGTCGATCGGTGATGACTCGCGCGCTAGAGTGGAGCTGCGGCGGTTGCTCGAAAGGCATCCGGGCTCGGATTACGCGGCGGCGGCCCGCAGCCGGCTGGCCATCCTCAAGATGCGGCAGGCGGAAGAGCACCAGGCTGAGGACTCATCTCAGTAATCAATATCCGACATCCAGTGACCAGATAGTCGAGGATTATTCGACTATCGACTTCCAAGATCCAATCCTCAGTGATCATGGAAGCTGATCGCTGCTCACCCACCCATCACGGGCGTCGGGGCGGGTCGTCGAGCGGAGCTGGTGTTAGCGAGCCCCGCGCTCACGGGTGACCGTGAGCGCGGGGGAGGCCGGAGCGAGACGACCGCCCCGACGCCCTCCCTGGGAACTGGCGCAACGGCTACATTTGTTTTATTTAGTGCCATATCCGCCGACCGATCGGCGGGCCCCAACCAGGAGGAAGTGTGCGGTACGACCCGAATCTCGTGCGGCCGATGCGGGATGAGCTCACCTCGATTGGCTTCCAAGAGCTAGTCTCCCCAGAGGACGTAGACGGCTTCATGGCCGAGCGGACCGGCACCGCGCTCGTCGTGGTGAACTCGGTCTGCGGCTGCGCCGCCGGCATGGCCCGGCCCGGCGTCGATCTGGCGCTGCAGCAGGGCCCGCGCCCGGACCGGCTGGGCACCGTGTTCGCCGGGATGGAAGAGGACGCGGTGGCCCGGGCCCGGAATTACTTCACCGGCTACGCGCCGAGCAGCCCGTCGCTGGCGCTGTTCCGCGACGGCGAACTGGTGCACTTCGTGCCCCGCCATCAGATCGAGGGGCGCATGGCCGTCGATGTGGCCAACGACCTGATAAGGGCGCTCGAGGAGCACTGCGCGGCGGCGGCGTAGGCTGATGGGCACCTTTCATCAGAACAAAGGCGAGCTGCACGGCGTCACCGTGGTGGTCGACACCAAGGGCCCGAAGGTCTTCATCGGTCGCTGCTGGGAAGAGGACGCCGAGAAGATCGTGCTCCTCGACGCCGACGAGTTCGAGGACGGAAAGTACGGGCGCTCGAAGGAGCAGTACATCCGCGAGGCTGCGAAGGTCGGCGTCTGGAAGAAGCACGACCGCATCATTGTCCCGCGTGTCGTCGTAGCTTCGGTGACCCGTCTGGGTGAGATCCCGCCGGCCTAGGGGATCCGGTCAAGCGCGTCGGCGACGCCCTTGAAGCCGCCGCCGAGGCTCTCACCGCCGTCCACGGTGATCTCGACGCCGGTGATATGCGATGCGGCGGCCGACGCGAGGAAGAGAACTGTCGCCGCCACGTCATCAATCGTCACGAGCCGGCCCAGCGGCACCTGCTTGCGGTAGGCGTCGACGATCCCGATCGACTCGGCCAGTCGCCGCGCACCTTCCGTTCCCTCCACCAATCCCGGCGCCACCGCGTTCACCCGGATACCGTCGCCGCCCCACTCCACCGCCAGCGTCCGTGTCAGGTTCAGGACGCCCGCCTTCGCCGCGCCCGAGTGCGCCATGAAGGGCGCGCCGCTACCGACGTAGGTCGTGGTGATGTTGATGATCGAGCCGCCGCCGGCATCGCGCAGCGCCGGGTAGGCGGCCTGGCTCATGTTGAACGTGCCGGTCAACACGATATCGACCACGGCGCGCCAACCCTTCTCGGACAGCTCGGCGGCTCGAACCAGGAAGTTGCCGGCGGCGTTGTTGATCAGGAGGTCGATGTGGCCGAACCGGTCCAGCGCCTGCGCCACGACACCGTCGCACGCATCGCGGTCGCGCACGTCCAGCTCGCAGACGAGCGCTTCGCGACCCAGCTGCTCCACTTCGGCAGCCATCGGCTCGAGGTGCGCGCGCCGGCGGCTGGCCAGCACGATATCGGCTCCGTGACGGGCCAGGGCGCGTGTGATCCCGCCGCCGATCCCGGTGCCGCCACCGGTGACGAGCGCGACCCGGCCGGCCAACAGGTCCGGACGGAATAAACTGGTTCCCGTATCTGCTGACATGACCGGGTAACATACGGAGACCCGGCCGCCGCGCCAGCCGCCGGTTCGGGAGCTTGACACGACTGGTGCTCCTTCGTGTATTGGTGGTGCGGGCTCCTCGCACATGGAACGGTATAGCGAGTGGGGCGCAGGTCGCGCGGTACGGCCAGGCGCCGGTGGAAACGTATCTAACGTCACATCGGGTACAGCATGATGAAGAATCGAGGGAAGGTCCCAGTTTCGACACGAGACAGGATCAAAAGAGCGGCGGAAGAAGGTCACGTGTCGCGCTGGGTCATCGTCCGCGACCTGTTCCTCTTCCAGTTGAAGCTGTTCCTCGACGGCGTGATCGACATCACCCTGGCACCGCTCTCCATCGGGGCGGCCCTGGTCGAGATCTTTTTCGGCGGCGAGCGGCGCGGTCGCCTGTTCTATTCGATCCTGCGCTTCGGCGAGCGGGCCGACTTATGGCTCAACCTCTACGGTGCCTCACGGCGCGCCGACTCCGACGGCCTGTTCGGCGGCAGCAAAGCGGGCAGCGACACGCTGCTCGGTGAGATCGAGGAGCTGGTCCGCGGCGGCGACGAGCCGCGGCGGCTGCGCAAGAAGCCGTAGTGTGGCTGCGCCCGCGGCCGGCGCGCGGGAAGGGTGAGCGCGCGGACCACGGGCGCTGAGGGAGCGGTTAAGGACTACTAACCGCTTACTGGAATCGCAGGGTCGCCACGACCCCGGCGTGATCGGAAGCCCAGAGCCCGGCGAGCGTACGCTCGGCCGGGTCGTCCCCCACCACATCGGCGCTAACGACCTCGAGACCTCCCCGGAACAGGATGTAGTCGATCCGCTTCACGAAGTTCGTGGTTGGATTCTGAAGGTCATCTTCGTGACAGCAGGTGAGCCCGGCGCCGGTGCCGCCCTCCGTCCAGGTGTCCGAGTAGCCGGCCGCCAGGAAGTCGGCATACGTGGTGGTCGAGCTGCCGT
>JBDHKT010000141.1:0-5564 GCA_039586255.1 Gemmatimonadota bacterium
GGATTCGGAGAATTGGTCAATAGGAATTAGGAGTCCGAGGCATCCGTGGAATCCGTGGAATGGAGGGTTTGGGAATCGTGTTGCCCTTCCCTCAGTCCCCGACTCCACGGATTCCACGGATGCCTCGGATTCTCAACTCGCATTCCTCGAATCACAGAATCCCCGAATCCCCGATTCCCAACCCCCTCTCAGTTGCCAGTTCCCCCGTTCCGACTTGGCGGCGGGATCCCCCACGGCGTCGGCTGGTGCAGGTCGCATTCCTCCAGCGGCTCGGTCCCGGGCAAATAAACTTCGGTGTAGATGCCGTCCAGCGGGCAGTACTCGGTGACCAGCTTGCCGCTCAGCTTGTCGATCGTTCGGTAGACGAGGCCGCCAGGCGGTTCCCAGGGCTCGGGTATCGGTCGGGTCTGGAAGACCCTCTGCATAAAGGCGCCCCACACCGGTGCCGCGTGCGCGCCGCCCACAGCCCCCGTGAAGATCGGCTTAGGCTCGTCGAGGCCGATCCAGACGCCCGCCAGTAGATCGGGGGTGAAGCCGACGAACCAGATGTTCGTCTCGTCGTTCGTCGTCCCAGTTTTCCCGGCGGCGGGGATCTCGGGCGCCAGATAGTCCTGCCGGATCCGATACGCCGTTCCGGTATTCACCACATCCCGCAGGATCGTCAGCATGATCCAGGCAACCTGTGGGTCGAGGATACGTTCCTGCTTCGGTTCCGCCTCCCAGATGACGCGACCCGTCTTGTCCTCGATCCGCAGTATCGGCTGCGGCGTGACGTGGACACCGAGGTTGGCGTACGTGGTGAACGACTCGACCAGCTGCAGCGGCAACACGTCCGCGGCGCCGATCGCCGCGGCGGAGACCCTCGGGATCGGGGTGCTGATCCCCATGCGACGCGCCAGCTGGCCCACCGACTCCATGCCTATCTCCTGCGACAACTTGACGGTCACTACGTTGATCGATCTGCGCAGCGCGTCGCGCAGCGTCATCGGGCCGTTGAACCGGTTGTTGTAGTTCTTCGGCGACCAGATCCAGGTCGAGTCACCCTCGGGGTCGTACTGGTCCAGCTCGAGCGGCGCGTCGTAGATGACGTACGAGACCGGATAGTCGCTCGCCAGCGCCGCTGTGTAGACGAAGGGCTTGAACGCTGAACCGGTCTGTCGCATCGCCTGCGTCGCCCTGTTGAACTTCGAGTGGTTCCAATCGCGGCCGCCGATCAGGGCGCGCACGTAACCGGTCGTTGGATCGAGAGCTACAAACATGCCCTGCAGGTACGGTGTCTGGTGCCAGTCGATCGAGTCGGGCGGCAGCTTCAGCGCCTCCTCGTAGGTCATATGCTCGTAGTCTTCCCGCAGCGACTCGAGAAACGTGAGCTGCGCCTTTAGCGCCGAGTCGGCGATCGCCTGCATCTCCAGATCGAGCGTCGTGTAGATCCGAAAACCGGCCCGGTACAGATCCCCACCGAAACGATCGTCGAGCATTTGGCGCACCCACTCGACAAAATACGGCGCGATCTGGTCCTCCCGACCGCTGGTCCGCGAGCGGGGAAGCGGGTACGCCTTCGCCGCCTCCGCTTCGGCCCTGCCCAGATACCCCTGCTGCACCATCAGATCGAGCACCAGGTTGCGCCGCTGCAATGCAGCCTCGGGGTGCAGGAACGGCGAGTAGCGCGAGGGCGCCTTGGGAAGCGCGGCGAGCAGTGCCGCGTCCGGCAGGTTGAGCTGACTGGCGGACTTGCCGCAGTAGTTCTGCGAAGCCGTCTCGATCCCGTACCAGCCGTGCCCGAAGTTGATCTGGTTCAGGTAGCCCTCGAGGATCTCCTCCTTCGTGTACAGCCGCTCGATGTCACGGGCGACCTTCGCTTCCTTCACCTTACGCAGCGGCGACACCGCGAAACCGATGCTCTCCGTAAACTGATTGCGCGCCAGCTGCTGTGTTATCGTGCTGCCGCCCGGGCGCCCCGGACCGTAGATGGCGTACTCGATGGTCGCCCGCGTAGTCCGCAGATAGTCGAGTCCGTGGTGCCGGTAGAAGCGCTTGTCTTCGATGGACACGAACGCCTGCAGGACATACTCCGGCAGGTCCCCCAGATCGATCACCGTTCGCCGCTGCTGGAAGAACTCGTGGATCAGGCTGCCGTCGGCGGCATAGAGCTTCGAAGACTCATCGGGCTCCCAGATGGTAATCTGGGCGATGGACGGGCAGCGTTCGTCCAGGCATACACGGTTCCATGCCGTCCAGACCAGCCCCAGACCCAGGAAGCAGAGGAAGAACAGGCTCAGCGCCAGCACTGTGTGCCAGGGACGCCAGCGCCGGGCGATGCGGGGGATGAGTCCGGGCCGCTTATCCGCGGGACCCTGGCGCTGCTCGCCGGGCTCCGATACGCGCTTGGAGCGCGGCTTCTGAATACGTCGGATTGTGCGCTCGAACATCAGGCTCTACGCTAGCCCCGTTTTGTGGTTTCGCACGCGATCAGGACCTTCCACGGCCACGATAAGCCCGTGACCGGGGCCCTCCCGGGCCCGCATACAATACTGTGGATCGACCATAGCAGGCTACCCCGCACTGAGACGCGGGATCCCCGCGGCCCACACCTGGCCGCCGCTCCCAAGCGCGTTGTTTCGGAACGGGCCGGCGACTCTCGGGTAATGAGGACTGGTATCCCTGCGGTGTCATCTCGGAACGCGCCTGCACAACCATTGACAGGCGCGATCCAGTGCCTAATGTGGCGAAAGCCGTTCTCGGCTGTGACCAGCTTGAGCGCAGACCGAAGTGCCGGGTTGCAGGAACATCCGGTGAACACTGGAGTGCAATTTGGAAGGTGAGTGACCTATGAAGAGCGCCGGACAGAGAGGCTCGATCCTGAGTGCAAGCCTACTGCTCCTCCCCTTGTTCGCGCGGGCCCTTCCCGCGCAGGAGTGCCCACTCGAGGCCAACGCCTACACGAACGAAGCTGCCAGCCAGATTCAAAACGCCCGTGGTATGGAGGACGAGGCCGAGCGTGCGCCCTATTATCAGAGGGCGCTCGAACAGCTCGAGATGGCGATCTCGGAATCGCCGAACGACGCGGCCACACTCTGGTTGTTCGGCGAAGTCTACGTCGGCCTCGGCGACTACACGGCTGCGGACTCGATGCTGGGCCGACTGCTGGACGTGGCGCCTGGATGCCGGGAGCAGGCGGAGCAGACGCGCCGCGTCGGTTGGGTAACCTCGTACAATGAGGGTCTCCAGGCCTTTGCCGCCGGCGACATGACAAGCGCGCTGGCGGCTTTCGAGAAAGCGAACCTCATTCTCCAGGATGCGCGCTCCTACAACAACGCGGCCTTCATCTACCACCAGCAGGGAGAGGTCGAGAAAGCGATCGAGTTCTATCGGATCTCCAGAGAGGTGGCCACGGAGCCGGAGCCACGTCGCGCAGCGACCATCAATCTGGCGGAGCTGCTGACGAGCGTTCAGAGGGTGGACGAGGCGTTGGAGATCTACGGCGGTTACGCGGCGAGCTATCCGGATGACATCTTTGCCCGCATCAACTACGCCGTCCTGCTCGCGCAGGCCGGGGAGCGGGAGCGGTCCGCAGAGATGTTCGCCGAACTGACGCGGCGTGAGGACTACACGTTCGCGGAATGGAACGAGCTCGGTGTAGGGCTGCTGCGAGTCGGCGCCTTTGGCGAGGCGATCCCGGTCTTCAACCGGGCCCGCGCGCTCGAGCCCTTCAACAAGTACGTCATGGCAAACCTGGTGGACGCCCAGGTCGAAGCGCGGCTATTCGCCGAGGCCTTGCCGTTGGCTGACACGCTCGTCAAGTGGTATCCCTACGCGGGTGCCCAGTACGGCCCGCTGGCCAACTGTCTGTCGAGGACCGGGAATGCCGGCGATGCGCTGATGTATCTGCAGATCAAGGAAGCCCTGCCGTTCGAGTTCGAGGGTGTCAACCTGACCCGAGGTAGTGGCGGCAGGCACGTCGTCCGGGGCCAGGTCGTCGGGCGCGGCGGTTCGGTCGGTGAGAGAGTCACTGTCCCGTTCGAGTTCCTGGGGCGGAGCGGCGATGTGGTCGCCAGCGGGGAGCTCGAGGTTTTGGTGCCGCCGGCCGGCGTAAGCCGTGCGGTTCACCTGGAAGTCGAGTCCGAAGCTCCAATCGCCGGCTTCCGCTATAGCAGAGCGGAGAGTTAGAGCCCGGGGCACCTGCCAGGCTCGCAAGGGCTACTTAGCATGCTTGGAAGGCCCCGAAGGCTCGAGCACGCTGCACTTCTAACAGCGGTCACCCTGTCAGTAGTGCCCGGTGACTCGCTCGCCCAGACCGACCGCCTTCCCCGTGGGGAGATCATAGAGCGTGTGGTTTCGCGCTCGGACTCGACCCAGAGCTACGCGTTGTACCTACCGTCTGACTATGGCACCCATACTCGCTGGCCGGTCCTGATCGTCATGGACCCGAGGGGGCGCGCCGTGACATCGCTGCGCCTCTTCCAGGCCGCCGCCGAGCGGCACGGCTACGTCGTTCTCAGCTCCTACGATACCCGGAGCGATGAGACGGTCCAGCCGAACGAGCTGGCGATGCAGGCGATGCTCGGCGACGTTCAACAGATCATCGCCGTCGATGTGCGTCGCCTCTACCTCGCGGGCTTCTCAGGAACCGCTCGGATAGGATGGCTATTCGCCGATCAACTGGCGGGCCACGTGGCCGGCCTCATCGGGTTCGGGGGCGGCCAGCCGGGTGGCGCCCTGCTGACTCTCTTAGAGCCGGAAACCAGCTTCGGGTTCTTCGGCGGCGCCGGCACGACCGACTTCAACTATGAGGAGATGCGGGCCCTCGACAAATGGCTCGATCAGCTCGGCTTGCCACATCGATTCGAGTACTTCGACGGTCCTCACTCCTGGCCACCGGAGGAGCTCTGTTCGAGGGCGCTCGACTGGATGCAGCTCCGGGCGATGAAGACGGGGCTACACCCACGTGACGAGGCCTGGCTGGAGTCGCTGTTCGGTGATCGTCTCGAGGAGGCGCGGGCGCTCGAGACGTCGGGTGAGCTGTATGAGGCCTTCATACGCTACCGTGCGATATCTGAGGACTTCGCCGGCCTCCTCGACATCGCGGATGTAGCGGTGAAGACGGCGGAGCTGGAGAGAGACGGTAGCGTTCGCAGAATCGTCCGGCGTATGGACGATCTGGCGGAATGGCAGAGTGATTACGACGACCAGACCTTCTTCCCCTTCATCGAGATGTATCGGACAACCGGCGGGCTTCCGTCGCTGGAGAGGGCCACGAAGTACCTCAAGATGGAAGAGCTGCAACGCCGGGCGGCGGAGGCCGAGGATCAACTTGAGTCCGAGGCGGTCGTGCGCGTGCTCGAGCACGTATTCGTACGCACGGCCTTCTACGAGCCGGAGGACTTCATGGGGCAGGGTGAATTCGAGCGCGCACTCGGCATCGCCCTCATCGCCGGCCGGATCAAGCCGGAGCACCCATACGTGTGCCTCGGCGTTGCGCGCGCCCAAGCTCAGCTTGGCCGGGTAGAGGAAGCTCTGCAGGCCCTCGAATGCTTGGTAGCCTCCGGTGCCACCAGCGCCGACTT
>JBDHKT010000608.1:0-2108 GCA_039586255.1 Gemmatimonadota bacterium
CAAGATCCCCGAGCTCAAGGTGATATCGCGTCACTCTGTGATGCAGTACAAGGCCAAGGCCCAAACCCTGCAGGAGATTGGCCGGGACCTGGGTGTCGCCACGATTCTCGAGGGGAGCGTGCGACGCGCTGTCGATCGAGTGCGCATTACCGCGCAGCTCGTCGATGCCCAGACGGATGAGCATCTGTGGGCGGAGACCTACGACAGGGAGTTCACGGATATCTTTGCCATCCAAAGCGACGTTGCCATCCGGATCGCCGATGCCTTGAAGGCCACGCTGTCGCCGGCAGTGCGGGCGCGGATCGAGAAGGAGCCGACGCTGAACCTCGATGCGCACAACTCGTATCTCTTGGGGAGGTTCTACTGGAACAAGAGGACGGAAGAGGGCTTTCGACTCGGCTTACAGCACTTCGAAGAAGCTATCGCGAAAGACAGCAGCTATGCCCTCGCCCATGTGGGAGTGGCCGACTGTTACAGCCTGTTGCCCTTCTACGGCGATGCGCATCCGGGACAGGCTCACCCGAAGGCCAAGGCGGCGGCGCTGAGGGCGTTGGAGCTCGACGATGCGCTTGCCGAGGCTCATACGAGTCTGGCCTTCGTGGAAACCTGGTACGATTGGGATTGGTCGGTGGCCGAGGCGGAATTCAAGCGCGCGCTCGCCCTCAATCCCGGCTATGCGAGAGCCCACCACTGGTACGCCTGGTATCACACGATTCGCGGCGAGCTCGATGAGGCTGTAGCGCGGGTCGCGCGTGCCAGGGAGCTGGATCCGCTGTCCCTGATCATCAACACGGACGTGGGCGATCTCTTCTACTACTCGCGCCGCTACGACGAGGCTCTCGAGCAGCAACGAAAAACTGTAGGCATGGATCCCAGCTTCTGGCCTGCTCACGTCAATCTCGGGCGGGCGTATGTGCAGAAGGAGATGTTCCGCGAGGCCATCGATTCATTCCACCGGGCGATCGATCTCTCCAAAGAGCATCCCAGCGGAGTCGGGATGCTCGGCTATACGTATGCCCTGAACGGGATGAAGGATGAGGCGCTGGGCACACTTGGCAAGCTGGAGGAGCTGTCGGCGCGAGTGAACGTCCCATCGTACCTGCGAGCCATGGTCTGTGTCGGACTGGGCGACATGGATCAGGCGTTCGCCTGGTTGGAGAAGGCGAACGCTGAGCGCGATTCCGCCTGGCTGGTCTACTACCTGAAGGCCGATCCCTGGGCCGACAGTCTACGAGAGGACGCCAGGTTCACGGAGCTGCTGGAGCGGATGGGGTTGCACTAGCCGGGAGCCGCGTCCGACTGGACACCTGAGGCCCTCGCCGACCGAGCGCAGCTGCAGCCAAAGCCGCGACGCTACTCCACGCGCAGCGCCTCTAACTCGCCCGCCGTGCCGGGATGTAGCTGGCCGCCAGGCCAACGCCGACCACAGCGACCGATACAACCGCGAACGTCCACAGGTCGGTGGGACTCACCTCGTAGAGCAGTCCGGCCATCACGCGTGTGGTCGCGAACGCGGCGGCCAGACCGACCCCCGCTCCGATCAGCACCGCGGGCATGCCTTGTCGTAACACCAGCCCGATCACCTCGCCGCCCCGGGCACCGAGCGCGATGCGGACCCCGATCTCGTTGGTGCGCTGCGCGACGCCGTGAGAGACTACGCCGTAGACACCGATCATGCCGAGCAGGAGCGCGACGACGGCGAACAGGCCGAGGGCTGTCATGATGAACCTCGGTCTGGCAACCGACGCCGAGATGATGTCGTCGACGGTCTGCATGCGGAGGATAACGAGGTTCGGGTCGAGAGAGCGGACGACCTCACGGACCGGGCCTGCGAGTGCGCCCGGGTCGCCTGCGGTGCGCACGACGATGCTCATCGAGCCCATCATGAAGTGGATGATTTCCTGCCACCCCTCGTAGGCGAAGTAGAACGTGGGGCTCTCCGTTCCAAGGCCATCGTACTTCACGTTGCCGACAACCCCGACGATCGTGTGCCAGGGGCCCTCCGTGGCGGTGAAGCGTATCCGCTTCCCGATCGGGTCGTCGCCGGGCCAGTATCGGCGCGCCAGCCGCTCATCGACTACGACGACTGGGGTCGCGCCGGCGCGGTC
>JBDHKT010000142.1:0-5507 GCA_039586255.1 Gemmatimonadota bacterium
CGCTCGCCCGTCGCCTCGTACAACGAGCCCAGGAAGTACGACACGCCCGCCGTACCGTGCGAGAAGTTGGGGTAGTTACGTGGCACCGTGGGCGCGATCATCCACTTGAGACCACCGTGCTCCGGGGTACCCAGCTCGATCAGCCGGCGACCCGCGGCCGCGGCCAGATCGAGCGCCGACGGGTCGTCGAGCTGCGCGTCCGCCCAGAGCAGGAACAGCCCGATCCCCGCGCTCCCCGAGATGATGTCGGTGCTTTCGTTCCACACCACCCCGCGCCCTTCCGGCTTCGCGGCCCCGTGAAGCTGCGCCAGTGCGCGCTCCGCAGCATGGGCCAGTGATGCCCGGCGCGTCTCTCGATACGTCAGTGCCAGCGTGTAGGCGACACCCGCCAGCCCCGTGTACAGCCCGGCGTCGGCGACCTGGTCCTCGCTGGGCAGGGACGCGGCCAGGTAATCGGCGCCGGCTGCCGCTTCGTCCAGCGCGGCCCGCTCGCCGGTCGCGCCGAACAGCTCCAGGTAGAACAGCACCACGCCCGGCATCCCGGTGTACAGGTTGAGCTGAACCGTTTCCGGATCTTCCGGGTCCCAGGGCCAAGCGGTTCCGTTCGCGCTGCGAACCGCCGACCGCGCGATCCAGCGTTCCGCCCGGCGCGCGACCTCCAGGTACGGCCGATCGGCCGTGGCCGGAGCGTCGGGCACGCGCAGACCGGAGAACAGTGAGCCCGGCCTCAGCAATGCTGCGGCCGATGCCGCGAGTCCGCCTTTGAGCAGATTCCGACGCGACAGATACGCGATGCGGTTCGCGGGTTCGGATGTGTGCATGGCAGTCAACCGGCCGTCTGTTGTAGCTCGATGATCCAGGGCGACCTGGTGCAGCTAACCTAAGCGTTGGCCGACTCACCGGACCAGCCCGCGATTCTTCCCCCGACCCCGGCCGCTCTCGGAACGACCTGGGCCCACCCGGGTACATATGGCTTGGCGCTATTGTGGGACCCTGATGCCCACGGGGCGCCCGTGGCCAAGCCTTTGACGGGCTTAGGCTTCTGTCGCTTCTCCCCCGGACACGCTGATTACCCGGAATCCCTGCCGACCGGCGGCGGCGCCGCGAAAGCGCTGCACTAACACATCTCACACCCCTGCCTGGAGGAAGGCGAGGAGGCTGATTGATGGCTAAGAAGGTGAAGCGGCTAAGGTGCCCGGTCTGCGACGGCGGAGACATGCAGAAGATCAGTCCGTCGGAGGAAACGGAGCTGATGCTCGACTACTGTGACAAGTGCGGCGGCATGTGGTTCGAGTCGGGGGAGGTACGACAGCTGCGCTTCTGTCCCCCGGAGGTTGTGAGTAGTCTGATCTCGATCAAGAAGCAGCTTTACGCGGTGGAGTGCGAGCCATGCGGTCACCTTATGGCCCGTAACGCGGGCGAGTGTCCGGCCTGCGGCCAGGAGAACATCATCAGTTGTCCGCGCTGCGACACTAAGCTCGAGCGGGTTCAGGGCGAGAACTTTACGCTCGATGTTTGCCAGGCCTGCAGGGGCGTCTGGTTCGACAACATAGATCTCTCCGCGGTCTGGAATCTCCAGTTCGAGAGTCTGTCGAGGTCTGAGGAACGTGACGAAGAAGAGATCACGGAGGACACCGTGATCGCCGTCCTGCGTTCCGGCAAGCATGAAAAGCTTGAGGCCGGTGACGGCGACGGCTCGCGCGACGTGTTCGGGTCGATCGCCGATAAGATCGGGGAGATGTTGTCGTCTTCCGATTAGCCCGTCGCAGGCCCCTCTCCGAGGCCCTTCGACGCCAACCACAGCGCCCCGCCCGGCCACCGGAGCCGGGCGGGGCTTCTTCTTGCCTGCCGCCCCCTGGACGCCTCGCTGGCGGATGAGGCGAGGATATCGCAAACTAAGAGCTGGTCCGATAGAGTAATCAGGGAGCGAGCGGCGATTCTACTGCAAAGGGGGTAGCGATGCTCACGCTCAGCGCCATCAAGGCCGACGTGGGATCGATCGGGGGCCACACTCGGCCGTCCGCGCGCATGTTGGAGGCGGCGCAGAACGAGCTGCGCGGGGCCGCCGAGCGGGGCCTGGTCCTGGATTTCGATGTCACCCACTGCGGGGACGACATCTGCCTGCTGATGGTCCACCGTAACGGGAGCGACAACCCCGACATCCATAACTTCACCTGGGGCGTCTTCGAGGCCGCAACGGCGATCGCCCAGGAGGAAGGACTGTACGGGGCGGGGCAGGACCTGTTAGTGGACGCCCCATCGGGCAACGTGCGCGGTGCCGGCCCGGGAGCGGCGGAGATCACCTTCGACGAGACCGCGAAAGATCGCCCCGCCGAGCCGTTCATGGTCTTTACAGCCGACAAATGCGGGCCGGGGGCGTTCAACTTCCCGCTCTGGACGGTGTTTACCAGCCCGCTCTACAACGCGGGGCTCATGCTTCCCAAGATGAAACCGGGGTTTCGGTTCACGGTCATCGACATGGAGTACGCCGGCGCCGACCGCATAGTCGACCTCGAGTCGCCGGAACAGCACATCGACCTCGCCATCCTGCTGCGCGACGAGAATCGGTTCGGCATCCAGGCGATCTACTCGCGACTCTACCCCGATCAGCAGGTCGTGTCCGTCTCCACCGACCGGCTCCACACGATCGCCGGCGAGTACAAGGGCAAGGACGATCCGGTCTGCATGGTCCGCACCCAGGGCATCTTCCCGGCGCCCGAGGAGGTCGTCAGCCCCTACTTTACGGCGCACTACGTCGCCGGCGACGCGCGTGGCAGCCATCACATGCCGTTCATGCCGGCGCCGATCAACACGGCGATCACCGGCGCCTACTGCCTCCCGCTGGTCGCCTGTATGGCCTACTCGGTGACGAAGGACGGGAAGCTGTCCGAGGGCGTGGACATCTTCGACAACCCGGTGTGGGACTCGACCCGGCTCAAGGCGCAGGAGAAGGCGGACGAGATGCGCCGCCAGGGGTTCGTCGGGCCGGCGATGCTTCCAATGCAGGAGCTGGAGTACAGCGCTTTCCGGTCGACACTAGCCGAGCTGGAGGAACAGTTCCGGATCGTCGAAAAGCCCGGCAAGTAGCGCGGCGCGGGCTTCGGCGTGAACTTCGCCACCGTTTCCTCGCCGTCCCAGTAGCTCTTGAGCTGATGCCCCTGCTCGTTCAGGCGACCGCAGCCGTAGCAGTGGGCGACGTCGTCCGGGTCGTGTGCCGCGTGGCTACTGGACAAACGCCCTATCACCCTATTCAGTTGTGGGTCCGAGATATGTCGGCGACCGACGAGATGAGAGGACCGCTGGGATGATCGAACGATCGCGCGCCTGGATTGTCTTGACCGTGCTGCTCGCCGCCTGCGGAACGGCGAGGGACACCGGCGACACGGCGGCGCTGGCGCCGTCGCTGGGGCTCACCGAGATGGTCCTGTTGTGGAGGACGGATGGGTTCGACCCTGGTGACACGGTCTACGTGAGCCTGTCCGAGATCTCTGAGGCCGGCACGGTTTCCTACTACGCGAACGGCGATCCGGCGGGCACGCTCCGGCTCGAGACGCTCGGGCGCGCGGATCCGGGCATCATGATCGTCAACGCGAGCCGCCTGATGGTGCGCCGCTGCCGCTCCACCGGGTGCTCGGAGGTCGGGTACGTGGTGCACGGGCAGGCGGTAGAAGTCCGCGAGCCGGCCGGCGGTTGGTATCGGATGATGACCGGGGGCGAGCCGCTCGGCTACCTCTACGCCCAGTTCCTGCGGCATCCCCTCGTCTACCACAGGGACCAGCTGGTCGTACTCAGCGATCGGACGGGCGGGTACTTCGAGCGCGAGCTCGCGGGGCTGACCCTGGGCGATGGCCGGCCGGCCTTCAGCGGCCACGCCGTCTTGATGCGCGACGATCTGCTGAGCTTCGAGTTCTACACGCCGTCCAGGCAGGCGCTCCCCGAGATCTGCGGCGCGATGCGTGGGATCGCCGTCTTTGTCCAACGGCTCATGTCGACGGAGCCCAGCGAGGTCTTTCCCGCCTTCTTTGCTGGCGTCTATTACGGGACGAACGACGATGTGATGTTGGCTGGCATGGCCGACGAGGATAACATCTTCTGCGAGACGCCCCCCCCGCCCCCCCGCTAGCTACCAGATGCCCGGTAGCAGGCGATAGCGAACGCGGCGCGTGTAGTCCGTGTAGCCGTCCAGCTCCGCCCGCAGCGCTCTGTCCTCCAGCGCGGTCCGCAGGACGAAGAGCGACGCGATAATCGCCGCCGGGATCAGCGCCCATAGCGAGCCGAGGAGCAGCGGCGTCACCAGGTTGAACGCGAGGCCGCCGGCGTAGCCCGGATGGCGCAGATACCGGTAGGGGCCGCCGGTGACCACGTGATGGCCCCGCTCCCTCTGGATACGGAAGAACAGCGAGAAGAACTCGTTCGATTTCATCGCCCAGTTGGCGAGGAGAATCGCCGGCACCGCGATCGCCAGCATCCCTAGCTGTAACTCCACCGGCAGCGGCCCGGACCAACCGTACCGCGCGTCCACGCCCGCCACCAACCACATCGTCATGGGGACGTACACGATGGCGAGCGGCGCGATGAGCTTGTCCCAGTTGCGTACGTCGCCTTTGACCCCGGTGCGCTCCGCAACCAGCTCCGGCTTGTCGAGGATGAGGATGAGCGAGCTGATGAGAGAGGAAGCGCTGAACAGCGCTATGTAGAGCCACGCCATCGGCCAGCCGGTGCGGCCGGCCGCGAAGAACAGGATCGTCGCCATGATCGCCCCGAACACGGCGATCCTGATCAGGCTCCTCAGGACCAGCGCCGGGTCCGGCGGCCGGCGATGAGGTCTCGCACCGGTTAGTACCGAGGTTTCCACTCAGCTTCCAGGCTATCGGGGATCTACCGGGACCATGCAGGGCCCGTTTCTGGCCAGGCGGGGGAGCGCCTCGCTCGGGCGAGGGTTCAAACATATGTATTTTCCCCCGGAAGCCCAAGGGTTTCCGATCCGGGTAGCGCTGGCGGGCTTCTCGAAACCGCAGGCCGCTTGCTCGGGCACCGGTCTGAGCGCAGTTTGCCCTGCACGACGGACTGTACACGCCAGGATCGATTCGGCGAGGGCGGCACTCGCACGACTGGAGTAGCAACAGGAGGTAGCCGTGAGTATCGAGCTCGAGGGCGGGATCTCCCGCAAGGACTTCCTGAAGCTGGTAGCGGCGAGCACTGCCGCGCTGGCCATCGACCCGCGGAAGCTCGACGCCATGGCGTCTGAGCTCGGGTCGAGACAGCACCTGCCGGTCGTCGTCATCGGTGGCGGACTCGGTGGCCTCAGCGCCGCTGCGTCTCTCGCGCGCCGCGGCTTTCCGGTGACGCTCGTCGAACAGCATATCAAACCGGGCGGCTATGCGACGACCTTCCAGCGTGGGCCGTTCGATTTCGACGTCTCGCTCCACCAGACGTCCAGCGCGCAGGGTGGGTTGCGAGCTACTTTGGAGGCGGCCGGCATCCTGGAGAGGGTCGAGACGATCGAG
>JBDHKT010000609.1:0-649 GCA_039586255.1 Gemmatimonadota bacterium
GTTTCGCGCGGGGCGCTGTGGCCGCGGCGGAGTGGATCCGCGGGCGCTCCGGTGTTTTCACACTCGACGATATGCTGGAAGAGACATGGACCTGAGTCGTTTTCGCGGGACGGGCGTGGCGCTGGTCACGCCGTTCCGAGAGGATGGATCCGTCGATCAAGAGCTATTCGCGCGCCACGTGGAGGCCCAGATCGACGGTGGTGTCGAGTTCCTGGTGCCCTGCGGTACGACCGGTGAGGGCGCTACCCTGACGCCCGAGGAGCAGGGTCGCGTGATCGCCGCGACGGTCGAGATCGCCGCGGGTCGGGCGGCGGTGATGGCCGGCGCGGGGACCAACGACACGAGTGCGAACGTGGGTCTCGCCCGGGGCGCCCAAGAGGCCGGGGCGGAGGCGATTCTCACGGTCAGCCCGTACTACAACAAGCCCACCCCGGCCGGGCTCCTCGCCCACTACGGGGCGCTGGCCGAGGCTGTGAGCCTGCCAATCTTCGTCTACAACGTGCCGGGCCGTACGGCCTCGAATATCACGGCAGAGACCCTGCTGCGGCTGGCGGAGATCGAGGGCATCGCCGGGGTCAAAGAGGCGTCCGGGGATGTCGAGCAGGTGATGGCGATCATCGAGAATCGGCCCACAGACTTCCTGGTCCTC
>JBDHKT010000609.1:686-2047 GCA_039586255.1 Gemmatimonadota bacterium
GGTGGTTGCCAACGAGGCCCCGAAGCTCATGTCCGACATGGTCCGGGCGGCCCTGGCGGGCGATGCCCCGCGGGCCCGGGAACTGCACTACAGGCTGTTCCCGCTCATGCAGGCCAACTTCGTGGAGACCAACCCGATACCGGTCAAGACGGCGCTGGAGATGATGGGCCGGATGCCGGCCCGATTCCGGCTGCCCCTCGTCCCGCTTGTGCCGGAAAGCGCAGCGACGTTGCGCGATGCGCTGGAAAAGGCCGGGCTGGTCGGATGAGCGATTACGCCGAGCTCCGGGCTGAGATCGAGCGCTGGGCCGCCGAGGAGACCCCAGCGGATCTCGAGGCTGCGCGGGAGGCTGTGGGCCGCCTGCTGGCGGCCCTCGACCAGGGTGCCCTCCGGGCCGCCGAGCCCGGCCCCGCCGGCTGGCACGCGGTGGAGTGGGTCAAGGCGGGCATCTTGCTCGCCTTCCGGATCGGCCGGACGGCCCGCTATACGGGGCCGCCGCCCGAGTATTTCGACCGAGACACGCTGCCCCTCAGAGAGACGGAGGGTGTGGCCGCCAATGTGCGGATCGTGCCGGGTGGGACCACCGTCCGCGCCGGAGCCTATCTGGCACCCGGGGCGGTGATCATGCCGCCGGCCTACATCAACGCGGGCGCCTACGTGGGGGAGGGGACCATGATCGACTCCCACGCTCTCGTGGGCTCCTGCGCCCAGATCGGTGCCCGGGTACACCTGAGTGCCGGAGCTCAGATTGGCGGTGTCCTCGAGCCCATAAGACTCCGTCCCGTCGTCGTCGAGGACGAGGTCGTGATCGGAGGCAACGCAGGTGTCTTCGAGGGGACTCTGGTGGGCCGCCGGGCCGTCGTCGCCGCGGGGGTCAACCTCACGGCGTCAACGCCGCTTTACGACCTCGTCCGCGATGAGGTCTACCGTGCCGAGGCGGACCGGCCCCTCGCCGTCCCGGAGGGCGCCGTCGTCGTGCCGGGATCGCGCAGCGCCAGCGGCGCCTTGGCGGAGGCGCACGGCCTGCAGATCTATGCGCCTTTGATCGTGAAGTACCGGGACGAGAAGACCGACTCGGCGACGGCCCTGGAGCGGGCCCTGCGCTGAGGCCGCGACACGGTGTCCAGACCCTGTCCGCCGCCTGGGGAGGGTTCCACGTGGCACCTTCCCGGATCCCGAACTCTTGTCAGGGTGGCGGCGGGCTGTACAATACAGTGGGCTAGCGGACAGTGATGGGTCAGCCGCGGGGCGGCCGCGAACGGCGGTCGAGTGCGCCGCCTGGTCCGAACCGAGGGTCGGAAATGAGGCTGGCGGCCTTGAACGAACGATCGATCGACCAAGAGCCAGCGCAAGGATCGTTC
>JBDHKT010000143.1:0-9264 GCA_039586255.1 Gemmatimonadota bacterium
CATGTACAGGATGTCGCCCGAGGTGAAGAGGTCGCCGATCCGCTTGCTGAGGCCGTTCCAGAGCAGCAGTAGATAGCACGTCGAGCCCAGCGCCGCGCCGATTGCGAGGCCGGGTGCGTAGAGGGACCACATCAACGATGCGGCGATCGCCACCTGGACCACGAGGCCGACGACGGCGTAGCGCACGGGTGTTCGGGTGTCCAGCATGGCGTGGAAGCCGGAGGCGAAGAGCTTGACCGAAGCGGCCGCCAGTAGGCCGACCGAATAGGCGGCGAGCGTTCCGTGAATGATCGCGGTGTCCTCGGCGAGGAAGTCGCCCCGCTGGAACAGAAGCGCGACGATCCAGTCGCCGAACAGGATGAACGCGACGGCCGAAGGCAAGACCATAAAGGAGATGTTGCGGAAACCGCGCCCGATGCGCTGACGCAGCGCGTCGAAGGCGGCGGCATCGGCTTCGCGGGAGAGCTCGGGCAGCGAGGAAGCCGCTACGGCGATGCCGAACAGGCTGACCGGCAGGAAATAGAGGCGCTGGCTGTAGTACAGCGTGGCCACCGCACCGTGTACCAGGAAACTGGCCAGAAACACGTCCAGCAGGCTGGCGAATTGCGCGACGCCCTGGCCGAGGACGACGGGTCCGAAGTTCCGGATGACGCGACGGACTGGTCCCCAGGCCGTATTCAGCGACAGCTTGATGCTGCCGGACAGTCGCCGTGCAGCCGGCAACTGCACCAGGAACTGCAGAGCCCCGCCGATGAGTGTGGACCAGGCGAGGGCCACGACGAGCGGTTCCCAGCCGGCCTTCCAGGCGACGAGCAGCCCGACGATCTGCGAGAGGTTCCAGACGACCGGCGCCGCGAAAGAGAGGAAGAAGCGTCGGTGACTGTTGAGAACGCCCAGGCACCAGGCGGCCAGGATCATGAACCCGGCCATCGGGAAGAGTATGCGGACGAGCCACGTGGTTAGCGCCACCGACTCGGCCGGCCAACCTGGCACCAGCAGGCGGGTGAGCCACGGCGCCAGCAAGATGCCCAGGCCGCTGAGGGCGGTGGCGAGTACGAGTAGCAGGCCGAGAATGTTGCCGGCCAGCCTGCGGGCATCCGAGTCGGCCTCGCGGCCCAACAGGCCGCTGTAGACGGGGATGAACGAGGCGGAGAGGGTCCCCTCGCCCAGGAGGTTGCGGATGATGTTGGGGATCCTGAGTGCGGCGGCGTATGCGTCGGCGGCAACAGTGGTCCCAAAGAACGCAGCGATCGCCACGTCGCGGCCGAACCCGGCCAGACGACTAAGAAAAATCCCCGCTCCCACGGCCAAAGCGGGGCGGGGTCTGCGGCCTACTCTGTTCGCGCCCTCACTCCTCACCGGGCGGCAACGCCTCCTGTTCCTTGGGCTTCTCGAGCAGCTGTCTGATGAAGCGCGACTCTTCTTGGAGCGACTGAACCGACTCGCCGAGGTACTGCACCTCTTTCTCCAGCTGCTTGAGGCGCGCCTCGCCCTCGCCGGGCGCCTCGCCCGAGCCGAGTCGCCGGGCCAGCGCCCGGCCCACCTCGGAATCGAGCACAATCGCCGTGAGCGGGATCATCATCAGGAAAAGCACGACAGCGCCTAGAACCCAGACCATATCGAAAAGCTGCCTCTTTGAAGCTCCGGATCAGCGAAACCTAGGCCGCGGCGCCGTCCGGGGCAAGTAACCTAATCCAGCGGAGTTACCACTTTCGCGAGGATGTCGTCGAGCAGCCCCTCACCGTAGCGCACCAGGTAGGGGTAGACGTTGAGGACCCGTTCCTGCGACTTCCCGCCCGGGTAGAGGTTTACCGCGGCCTTCTCCAGCTGCCCCTGCATGACCCCGTGCTTCTCGCGCACCCGAGCCTGCAGTCGCGACTCCAGCGACCTGATACTCCCGGAAACCGCCTTCTTTCCACTATCCACCGCGCTTCGGGCTCCCGGGTCGAACGCCAGCGCCGCGGTCTCGACGTCGCCCAAGGCAGTCTCCACCGAGTGCCGTAGCGCTTTCAGCGTATCCTGGAGCTCGGGCGGTGTGCGCTCGTTCAAAAGCCGTCGTATCGCCGTCGCGGCATCGCCCGCGAGGTCGTCGGCCCCGATCCCGTACTTCTCGAGTACCCTGGCGACCTTGGACTCGATGATGCTGAATGCCGCCCGCGGGACGACTACCGGAGCGGGGATCTCAAAGAGTCCGAACAGCACCTGGCTCTGGGCCAGGTATGCGATCTCGCCCGGCCCACCCACGTACGCCACCACCGGAAAAGCTCGTGCCTCGGTGACCGGCCGTAGCAACGCTCCGGGGCTCACTCGTTCGGGGGTCTTATCCAGGATCGCCCGAAGCTCGTCTTCGCTGATTCGCTCTCCCGAGCGCCTCAGATACGCTCCCTCGCTGTCGTGAAGGATCCGGTCGCGGCCCAGCCCCGCTTCCAGGAAGAGCTGCGTCGCTCCTGCCCCCACACCCACCTGGGTCTCGAAGCCCGCCTTCGAGATCGCTTCAGAGCGATCGATTAGTTGGGCCTCGCTCTCGGACCGTCGTTCCCACTCCGCCCACAGTATCTCTCGGGTCTCACTCTTCACGTAGGGGTGGGGGGTCCGCGAGAACAGGAAGCTGTGGCGTTTCAGGAGGTGTGCGAGTGCGGCCTGGAAGGCCTCGGCGAAGCCGCGACCGGGACGATAGGCATCTCGAAGTGGCTCCAGGACACTCGCCTTAAACTCCGATTCCGGAGTTAGTTGCGCCAAATCATCTAAGGCCTGTTCTACGTCCGATCGTAGCTCGATCGACTCCACCGGCGGCGTCGGCCTACCCTCCTCGCCATGTGGCGCGCCGACGGACAGGCGCGCGAGCCGGTTCTCCAGATCGATGACGTGCGTATGGTCCACCTCGGCCCAATCGTGGTCCTCGGATGCTACTGTGAAGAGGGGCATGACCGGCAATCCGAGCTGGTGCTCGAGATGCGCGGCGAGCCGAGCCGCGGTCAAAGCCTTGTAGAGTGTGAAGAGCGGGCTCACGAAGAGGCCGGCCTGCTGTCCGGTGGCCACGAACAGTCCCCTGCCCTCTATGAGCTTCTGGAGTTGCTCTTTCGAGCCACCCTCGAGTTCGGGGAGCAGGCGCGAGAGGGCCTCCCAACGGGAATCGGGATAGGCGGCACGGATCTGTTCCGCCAAATCACGGTAGCTACCGATCGCGGCGGGGTCGCCGGCCAGGTAGAAGGAATCGACCCGTCGGTAGTCCTCGATGTAGGCGCGGGCGAGGGGCGGGCCCTGGAGCGGAATGCGTTCGATGCTAGGACTCATACGGCATGACCAAACAGGATGAAGCGGGGCGCCTCGGGGCCGGCAGGCGATCCGCTGTAGTCTCCGTAGCTGCGCTCGGGCTCGAGGCACGCAGCGCGCAACATCTCTTCCAGCTCGGCCGGCGAGTAGAGGCGCACCCGCTCGTAGTACGTGCCGAGGGTGCGATCGTCGTCGGCGTCGAAGATGCGAATCTCCTTGACGACCACCTTCCCGTCCTCTTCCAGGCGCCGCTTCTGCACGACGCGCCGTCCGTCGTGCAGGCGCTCATCGCCGTCCACCAGGCCGGCGCGAACGCGCTCCGCGTTGAGGAAGTCGAGCGCGAAGCAGCCACCGGGCTTCAGGACTCGGCGGATCTCACCGAGCACCCGGGCATCCTCCTCCGGGTCGGCGAAGTAGCCGAATGAGGTGAAGAAGTTGGCAACGAAATGGAAGCTGCCGTCGGCGAAGGGTAGATGTCGCATGTCGCCGCGCACCAAGCGCAGGTCGCCGTTGCTGTCATGGGCCTGCTTCAGAAGCGCGGCGGAAAGATCGAGACCGATGACTTTGAGGCCGCGGCGCTCGAATTCCAGCATGTGGCGCCCGGCGCCGCATGCCAGGTCGAGTATCAGCCCTTCTGGGGGTGCACAGCCCCGGGAAACGAGGTCGACCGCGGCCCTGGCCTCTTCCTCGTCGCGGTGAGGGTACAGAGCCAGGTACTCTTCGCCGAACCAATCACGGTACCACTCCGGTGGCCTCTCCGGCACGCTCATCCGCCCTTGTGGTAAGGTTCGCCGCGCAGGATGGTCCCCGCGCGGTAGATCTGCTCGGCCAGCAGCAGGCGCGCCATCTCGTGCGGCAGAGTGAAAGATGAGAGCGAGAGCAGGCGCCTGGCGCTGCCGCGCAACTCGTCGCTCAAACCGAGAGGCCCGCCGACCACGAAGGCGGCGCCGGCGCCGCCACCGACCGCCAGCTCTCCCAGGTACCCGGCCAGCTGCTCGGAGGACCAGGTCACACCGCGCTCATCGATGGCGATGAGCTCGAGGTCGGGTTGGACCTTATCGAGTAGGGCCCGCGATTCCTTCTCGATGATGGCGCCGGAATCCGAGCCGGGTCCGATACGCTGCTGGCGTACTTCCGCCGACTCGAACTTGAAGTAGTGCGAGATACGCGACTCGTAGTCGCGGATGGCCTCGGCCAGACCCGGCATCTTCGGCGTGCCCACTGAAACGATCATCACCTTCATGTCACTCGGGCGGAACCACCAGGCTGTCCCGCAGGAAGCACTCGTTGTCCTTGGAGGGGAAGTCGGTGACGTAGTGAAGGCCCCGACTCTCGCGACGCCAGAGGGCGCAGCGGACGATCAGCCCGGCGACGTCGAGCATGTTGAGGGCTTCCGCGGCATCGGCCCAGCGGATGCCGCCATTCGCGGCGGCGGAGTCGGCCGGCAGGCTCGACCACTCGCGGCGCAGCCCTTTTAGCTGGCGTGCTCCCTCCTTCATCCCGGCTACGCTGCGCACGATCCCCAGACGCTCCCACATGAGCCGTTTCAGGCTCTCGCGCAATTGTACCAGCTCGTTGCTTGATACGCCGGACAGATCATCGGGCGAGGTCCAGGTCTCGCTGCTGGGCGCCGGCACGAAGGGCAGTTCCCAGATCATCCGGGAGGCGGCGCGCTCGGCATAGACGACGGCCTCGAGGAGCGAGTTCGAGGCCAGGCGGTTGGCGCCGTGCACGCCGGTACACGCGCACTCGCCGGCGGCGAAGAGGCCCGGCAGCGACGTCGCCCCATCGATGTCGGTCCAAACGCCGCCGCACATGTAATGCGCAGCCGGCACCACGGGTATCGGTTCTTTGCGGGCGTCGACGCCCTTCTCTCGACAGCCTTCCAGTATGGCCGGGAAACGGTCCTCGAGCCGGTCGGCGGAGATGCCAGTTGCATCGAGCCAGACGTGATCCTTGCCACTTTCCCGCATCTCGCTGTCGACGGCGCGCGCCACGATATCTCGTGGCGCCAGATCCTGGCGCGGGTCGTAGCCGCCCATGAAGGCGTCGCCGTCCCAGTTCCGCAGTACGGCGCCTTCGCCGCGCAGCGCCTCGGAGATCAGGAATGCGTGCTCCTCGGCCGGGTAGAGCGCGGTGGGGTGGAACTGGATGAACTCCATGTTGGCACAGACGGCGCCGGCGCGGTACGCGAGTGCGACACCGTCACCGGTGGCGATTGCCGGATTTAGAGGGCGGCGCTTCCGCCCGCCGCCAGCATGGTGGCGCGGGCACGCACGGGGACCGCCTCGTTGGAATCGACATCGAGCACCCAGGCGCCGACACAGCGGCGCCGGCCGACGTGGCACTCGGCCTGGAGCGACAGGACCATGTGGTCCTCGAGCAACCGGATCCGCGGGTGGCCGGCCACGGCACGATCGAGTGCATCCTCGATCGCGGCGCCCGTCTTGTCCTTGCTGTGAACGATGCGTCTGTGCGAATGGCCGCCCTCGATGCCGAGAGCGAGGTGGCCTTCCGATTGCGAGAAGCGGACGCCCCAGTCGACCAGGTCGGCAACGGCCTGTGGCCCGCTGCGGACCAGCGTATCGACGCGATCGAAATGACAGAGACCGGCGCCGGCCTGTAGAGTGTCGTGAACGTGGTCGGCGAACGAGTCGGCGCGATCCACCACCGCGGCGATTCCGCCCTGGGCGTAGTTCGTGTTGGACTCGAGGCTGGCCTTCTTGGTCACCAGGACGACGTCGGCGTGCTCGGCGACCCGCAGCGCGAACGTTAGGCCGGCGATCCCGGAGCCTATGACGAGGATGTCCGTGTCGATGGCCCTCATTCCTGGCGCTCCAAGCCGGAGATTAGACTGTCGACGGCCTCCCTGCCGCTCTTCCACTCGACCTTCTGCAGCGGAACGTACAGATCGACCGCCGATCCCAGAACCGCGCCCAGCTTCACCGCGTCCTTCAGGGTAGCGACGAGCGGTCCACGCTCGGCCCGTCGCGAGATTCGTGCGATCTCCTCGCTACCGTAACGGTGGTGGTCGGAAAAGCCCCACCGCTCTTCGGCCGTCGCGCCCGCCTCTTCCAGCTGCGCGAAGACGGTCCCGGGTCTGGCCACACCGGCCACCGCCAGGGCGCAATGGAAACCTGCGGGCGGTGCCGGTTCACCCAGCCTGCCGCTGGCTGAATCGTAACGGGCGAGCCCGGCGAGGCCAATGTACGCCTCCGCGGTCTGAGCCGAGGGGCAAAGCTCGGCCAGGTCCCCGGTGACGCGCTGCGCCGCGTCTCGGGTCGCGACCTTTCGCGTCGTGACAATCAGTGTCGCACGCTCCAGCGCTGCCAACGGCTCGCGCCAGGGCCCTCGGGGCAACAGGCGTGGCGAAGCGCTCCACTCCTCCGCTGCAACCAGCACCACATAGGCGTCGGCCCGCAGGGCCCGGTGCTGGAATGCGTCGTCCAGAACCACGACGTTTGCCCCGCCCTGCTCGGCTCGTCTCACCCCTTCAACCCTGTCAGGCGACGCGTGCACGGGGACCTCCGGGTTCAGCAGCCGGTGAACCTCGACCTCGTCGCCGCCGTAGCCGCGCATCACGACGGCGGGGTGGAGACCGCGAGCGGCGAATGCTTGTGCGAACCAGGCGGTCACAGGGGTCTTGCCTGTCCCGCCCACCGTGAGGTTTCCCACACCCAGCGCCGGGATGTTAGCGCGGACCGAGCTGAGGAAGCCGTGGTCGTACATCCAGGTCCGAGCGGCGACGCCGGCCCGGTACGCCAGCTCGACCGGAAGCAGCAGCGCCGAAGCCGCCCGATAAGCTGGTGTATCGGGATTCCAGAGGCACTCGTGCCAATCGCTCATGGTCGCTGCGCGGTCCGCTCGTCCGGCCCGTCGACTCGAGCCTTCAGGTCTTGCAGCTGGGACTCTAGAACCCGGGCATGGTCCTCCAGGTCGCGCACGGAGCAGTCACGTGGTACGCGTCGCGGTTCGCCGATGGCGACGCGGATCTTGGCGAACGGCTTGGGCACCATGAAGCTGTCCCAGCCCTCGAACCACCAGGCCCGGCGCGTCCCGGCCATCACGGGAATCACCGGGGCGCCGGTCATCCGTGCCGCCTGCAACGCTCCCGGCTTCAACTTCTCGCGTGGCCCCTGCGGCCCGTCCGGCGTTATCGCCAGCGATCGACCCGCTCTCAGCCTGCGAACGAGCTCGCGCAGCGCCGGGAAGCCACCGTGCGTGCTCGAGCCACGAATGGCCTCGTAACCGAAGGCCCTGCCCACGCGCGCCAGGTACTCGCCGTCGCGATGCTGGCTCACCAGCCTCACGATCCCCTTGCCGCGGTAAAGGTACAACAGCGGCATGAGACGCCCGTGCCAAGTGACGAATATCACGGGCTCCCCGGCTCCCCAGGTCGCTTCCTGATGCTCGGCACCGTCGATCTCGAAGCCGAGGCTGGAATACAGTCCACGGAGTATTAGCTGGCCGAGGCTACCAGCCAGTCCCAGAGCGATCCGGTGGTGCGCTTTCACTCGCGTCCATCCAGAAGTTCAGAAGCGAGATCCGCCACGCGTTCCGGCGCCCCCGGCTCGCCCAGCTGGTCGCGCACCGTCCGCAGCGCCTCGACCATCTCCGCTCTCTCCGGCGAGCCTTCGTCGAGTAGCGGCAATAGCGCCTCGGCCATCCTCTCTGCCGGAAGTCGCTGCAGAAACTCGGGGGCGACTCGGCGTCCGGCCAGAATGTTCACCATGCCGAAGCTGTCCACGTGAACCATCCGCCGTGCCAGCACGTAGCTCAGCGGATGCACCCGGTAGGCGATGACGAGCGGGGTCCCGCTGAGCGCCGCTTCCACCGTCGAGGTGCCCGACTTGACGAGCACGGCGGTGGACGCGCTGAGCACTCTGGCCGAATCGTGAACGAGCATGAAGCCGGAAGCCGCCGCATACAGTTCGGGTGGCACGTGAGGCGCGGTGGACACGATGACCTGCACTTCGGGGCGGCGTCGTACGACCTCTCTGGCGGCCGCCAGGAAGGGGCCGAGGAGCTGCCGCACCTCCTGGGGCCGCGAGCCGGGCAGCAGGCCCAGGATAGGCCGCAGCGGGTCGGCTCCCAGCGCCGCAATCGCGTCCCCGGGCGTCTCTCGGCACTTTAGGGAATCCAGCAGGGGGTGGCCCACAAAAACGGCCTCAACGCCGAATTCTCGCAAAAACGGCTCCTCGTGGGGGAAGACGACCGCCACGCGGTCCGCCTTCTCCGCTAGGATCCGGGCCCGCTCCCGGCGCCAGGCCCACAGTTGGGGAGGGATGTAGTAGAGCACCGGGATCCCCCTGGAGTGTGCCTCGCCGCAGAGCCGGAGATTGAAGCCCGGATAGTCGATGGGTATGACCAGGTCCGGTCGGACCTGGTCGAGCAGGCGACGCACGTGGCGGCGAAGCGAGAAGAAGAAGGGCAAGCGGGAAAGGACCTCTGCCAGGCCCATGACGACCAAGCGCTCGAAGTCGACGATCGGCCGCACGCCTTCCGCTTCCATGCGGGGGCCGGCCAACCCGCTCAGCTCGGCATCCGGGTATCTCCGACGCAGTGCCCTGGCCACCCTGGCGCCGTGAAGATCTCCTGAAGCCTCGCCCGCCGAGAAGAATATGCGGGGCTCAGACACGCGAGCTCAGATACCAGATCGCTACGAGGACGGCGGCGAGAAGGATGACCAGCGTCCGCGTGCGCATCCCTGCCCTTTCGTGCGAACCCTGCACCTTCCGCTCACGCCTAAGCTTTATCAAAGACATTGTCCCGGTGCCTCTCGATGTGCTCGACGATATCCAGAGCGACTGCCAGAGCTGTGCGGCCATCCTGTGCGCTGACGGCCACTGGCTCCTCGCGACGCACGGCCCTGGTGAAAGTCTGTAGCTCCAGTCTCAGGGGCTCTTCCCCGTCACCGCGCAGCGGGATGTGCTCGACCAGGTCGGTCAGGGCCGTTGCTTCTTCGATACGCGAAACATCTCCCTTTCGCCG
>JBDHKT010000144.1:0-5652 GCA_039586255.1 Gemmatimonadota bacterium
AAGGCGTTTTTCGAGTTGGCTTACGGACTGCGGGAGAAAGCGCCCGGCGAAAGCCTGGGACTCATCTATAGCCGGCTGAACAACCCGGACCTGGAGATCCTCGAGGATCGCTTGACGCTCTGGGACGATGCTGAGGCAGCCGCGGTCTGCACGAGTGGGATGGCCGCCATCGCCACGGTCGCCTTCACGTTCTTGAGGCCGGGCGACGTTCTATTGCACAGCGAGCCGCTGTACGGCGGGACCGAGCACCTGTTCACCAAAGTGTTTCCCGAGTTCGGGATCGACGTGCTGAATTTCCCGGCGGGCCCGGACGGCGCGAAGGTGGCGGAGGAAGCGTTGAGCGACCAGTCGGTTGCGGACCGTCTCGGCATGATCTTCATCGAGACGCCGGCGAACCCGACTAACGATCTGGTGGACATCGCTCATTGCGCCGAACTCGCCAAGCGTTGCCGTGGTGAGCGGAAGCCCGTCGTTGCTGTGGACAACACTTTCCTCGGCCCACTCTTCCAGCACCCGCTCAAGTTCGGCGCCGACCTCGTCGTCTACTCGGCCACCAAGTTCATCGGCGGCCACAGCGACCTGATCGCCGGCGCGGTGCTCGGATCGGAGGAATTGCTCACCAGGGTATTGGAAACACGTACGTTCCTGGGGACCGCGTCGGGCCCGTGGACCGGTTGGCTCATCCTCCGCAGTCTCGAGACGCTGAAACTGCGGATGACCTCCCAGATGAAGAACGCCCGTTACGTGGCCGACTTCCTTGTCGACCATCCCAAGGTCGACAAGGTCAACTATCTAGGCCATCTGACTGAGGACGATCCGCAATTCAGACTCTATCGGCGCCAGTGTTTGGCGCCCGGCGCCATGGTGGCGTTCGAGATCCACGGCGGTGAGGCCGAAGCCTTCCGCTTCCTCAATGCGCTGCAACTCGTTCACCTCGCAGTGAGCCTGGGTGGAACCGAATCGCTTGCCGAGCACCCGGCTACGATGACGCATTCCGATATCTCGGTGGAGGACCAGCCGCGCATGGGTATCACGCCGGCGCTGATCCGCATATCCATCGGAGTAGAGCACTACGAAGACGTGATCGCCGATCTCGCTCAGGCACTGGCCGCTGTATGATTAGTGAACGTCGCGATGTGCGATGTTCAAACTGCGTTGCGAACGCCGCCGGCCTGGCGCGCCGGATGGCGCAGCCACCTGATCGTCCTGCGGATTCCCTCGAAGTAGGCCACCTCCGGCACCCACCCCAGATCGCGTCGGATGAGGGTGCCGTCGAGCAGCGTCGAGCACTCCCACAGGTAGGACAGGTCCCGCAGGGCGCGGCGTTCGGGGCGGAGTGCATCGAGGGCATTCAACCAGGTGAGCGGTAGGGAATAGAGTCGCGCCGACAGGCCCGCGGCCTTGAAGACTCGGCTGGTGAATTCGCGCGGTGTGGTGGGTGCGCAGCCTGGTGCGGTGTAGTCGGCGCCACGGGCCTCCCTGCGTCCCAGCGGCGCTATCAGCGCCCGAGCGGCATCTTCTATGTAGAGTAGCTCAATGGGGCGGTCGAGATCCCCCGGGAACCAGACCGGCTTGCCCGCCAGCGCGCGCAGGAAGATCCGGTGGGTGAGGCCACTCGTCACGCCGGGACCATACACCTCCGGCAGGTGGACCACCGTTCCCCCCTCGGCCGTCACCGCCTTCTCTAGGTCCGCGCGTATCTCGCCCAGGCGCGCCGGGCTCGCCTTGGGATGATCGGGCCCAACACGCTCGCTCTGCGGTGGCCCGTAGACCCAGAGGTTGCTGGGGAGCACGAACTGACCACCCGAGCGCAGCGCCTCCAGGGTGAAGCGCGTCGCGTCCCAGTTGAGCGCAAATTCCTGCGCTGCAAAGTTGACGCAGTGGACGACGGCGTCCGCGTCTTCCAATGCGGCGGCCACCGCAGCACGATCGAGAATGTCGCCCTCCGCGACTTCGACACGATCGTCGGGGTCGCGGCTGCGGAATCCCTCGGCGCTGCGGGCGAATGCACGCACCTCGTGGCCGGCCCGGATCAGCATCTCGACGCTGGCCATGCCGATTGTGCCTGTCGCGCCCGTGACTGTGACTCGCATGGAGCGCAAAGTAGCACGGGTCTCGGCTGTTCGCGATGAAGCGACTGCCGCGATGGCAGGGTGGCCCCGTCGCCGGCCGGAAACAATGCCAGCCTGGCGTGGGTTCGTTGGCACGGACAGTGCATAATCCGGCCAGAGCCCCTAGCTTTGGGGATGTGGAGCCGGAGGGCGGCTCGAAGCGGCAATGCTAGTTAGAGGAGAATAACGTTGACAGATATCGAGGAGTTGACCCACGACAGACTGCAGCTGCCGGTCCTACCCTTGCGGGAGACGGTGGTCTTTCCCGGCGTGACGGCGCCGATCGTGGCGGGGAGAGACAAGACGCTGCGTGCCATCGACCAGGCGCTCGAAGGCGAGGGTGAACAGAAGTGGATCTTCGCCGTGGCGCAGCGCGAGAACGTCGACGAACCGACGTCCGACGTCCTGCACAACATCGGTGTGATATGCCGAATCGCGCAGGTCCAGCGATTCCCCGGTGGCCTGCAGCTGTTGCTCGAAGGTGAGAGGCGGGCGACGGCGCTTCACTACAGCGATAGCACCAGCGGTTACCTCGAGGCGGTCGTGACGCCGCTTGCCGATCAGGGACCGCTCAACGTGGACGATGCTGCCTTCCAGGGCCTCTTCCGCGAGGTGAGCGAGAAAGCCGCCGACCTCGGCCGGCACCGGGGTGTGCCCGAGGAGATCATCGAGAGGTTCATTCGCGCGGTGGAGGAGCCGAGCGCCCTCTCGGATCATGTGGCCTACTACATGGAGCTCGGTGCGTCAGAGAAGCAGGAGCTCCTCGAGACCACATCGGTCGAGCTCCGCTTGCGTCGCATCCTGGTGCATCTCTATCGGCAGATCGCCATGCTCGAAGCGCAGGAACACATTCGCTCAAAAGTCCAGGAGGAGCTGGGCGAGCGGCAGCGAGAGATCTACCTGCGCGAGCAGCTGAGGGCCATCCGTCGCGAGCTCGGCGAAGAGGACACCGACGCTGAGATAGAGGAGCTACGCGAACGACTCGAGGACCTGGAGTTACCGGACGAGGCTCGCGAGGAGGTGAATCGCGAGCTCAGGCGACTCGAGCGAGTCAACCGCGAGTCGGCGGAGGCCCAGGTCATTCGCACGTACCTGGAGTGGATCGCCGACCTGCCGTGGAACAAGCGGTCGGAGGACCGGCTGAACATCGAGGAGGCGCGCAAGATCCTCGATGAGGACCACTACGGCCTCGACGACGCGAAGCAGCGGATATTGGAGTTCCTGGCCGTTGGCAAGATGCGTCGAGAGAAGGCTACTGACGAAGATGAGAGGGCGAAGGCGATGGCCTCGGGCCCGATCCTGCTCTTCCTGGGTCCGCCGGGCACCGGGAAGACATCGGTGGCCAAGTCCATCGCGCGGGCGCTGGGCAGAGAGTACGTGCGAGTCTCGCTTGGCGGTGCCCGCGACGAGGCGGACATCCGCGGCCACCGCCGTACCTACGTTGGCGCCATGCCGGGCCGCATCGTCCAGGGGATGAAGCGCGCTGGTACCAGGAACCCCGTCTTCCTACTGGACGAGGTGGACAAGCTGGGCGTGTCGTTCCAGGGCGACCCGTCGGCGGCGCTGCTCGAGGTCCTCGACCCCGCCCAGAACAACAGCTTCACCGACCACTACCTGGGCGTCGGCTTCGACCTGTCGGAGGTGCTCTTCGTCTGCACCGCCAACTTCGGTCACCAGATACCGGCGCCGCTGTTCGACCGCATGGAATCCACCGATTTCGGCGGTTACACCGAGCTCGAGAAGCTGGAGATCGCCAAACGCTACCTGTTGCCGCGGCAGCGCGAAGAGGCCGGGCTGCGCGACGATCAGCTCGAGGTCTCTGACGACGCGCTCCTCGCGGTCATCAATGAGTGGACGCGCGAGGCGGGCGTCCGCCAGCTCGAGCGCGCGCTCGGTAGCCTGGCCCGCAAGGCGACTAGCGAGATTGCCGAGGGCAAAGCGGAGACCATCTCGGTAGACCGAGAGAACTTGCGTGAGCTGCTCGGCAAGCCGAAGGCACACCCCGAGAGGATGCTGGAAGAGCCCCAGATGGGCGTCGCCACAGGCATGACATACACCCAGGTGGGCGGCGACATCATCTTCGTCGAGGCCAGCGTGTTCCCGGGTAACGGGCAGCTCGTGCTGACGGGCCAGCTAGGCGACGTGATGAAGGAGAGTGCCCGCGCCGGTCTCACCTTCGCCACCACGCACCACAAACAGCTCGGCATCTCCCAGGAGCGGTTCAAGGACATCGATGTGCACGTACACGTCCCTGCCGGTGCGGTCCCCAAGGAAGGTCCGTCGGCAGGAATCACCATGGCCACCGCTCTGGTAAGCGCGCTTTCCGATCACCCGGTGCGCAACGACCTGGCGATGACCGGCGAGCTTACGCTGACCGGACGGGTCCTGCCGATCGGCGGCGTTAAGGAGAAAGTCCTCGGCGCTTGCCGCGCCGGTATCTCCGAGATCATCCTGCCGAAAGAGAACGAGCCGGACATCGAGGACATCCCCGAGGAAGTGAGTTGCAAGCTCAAGTTCCACCTGGTGGAAACGCTCGACGACGTCCTGGCGGTCGCTCTCGAAGGAGTGACCCTGGAAGACGGCAGGCTCGTCTTCGCGGAGCCGGAGCCGGCCACGCCGGGCGCCGACGTTCTCGTCACCCACGATGAAGGAGAAGGGATGGGGCAGGCGGACGTCGTTAACTAGTGTTGGGAATTCGGGAATCCGGGACTACTTGAAGAAGGGAATTCTCGAGGTCGGATCCGCGAAACCGCGGAGTCCGTGGAATCCGTGGAATCCGGGAACTTCCCCAATTCTACGGATACCACGGATGCCTCGGATTCCCAATCCCGACTGCCCGAGTTGGTGCATGCCCGAATCCCCGATTCCCGAATTCCCAACGCCAGGATCCCCATCAGAACACCGACACCTTCAGATAGCGCGCCGGGTTCTCCCGGATGTCCCGGGTCAACGACGCGGCGTTCTGGGCAGCGGCACGAAGATCTTCGTACAGACCCGGATCGTTCACGAGAAGCCCGAGCGTGCCCTCCCCGCGATCGATCTTGTCGGCAACGGAACGGAGTGACTCGGCGGACTGGCGCAGCGATTCCGCCGTCTGCGATGCGGTCGCCGCCAGCTCGCGCATCTCGGCGACGAGTTGGTCGATCTCGGCGCCCTCCAACGTCCCCTGCAGCGTCTCCGCCGTCGCACGCAGGCTTTGGCTAAGGGCTGCGAACTCGTCACTGCTCTCGCTGACCAGCTGCTCTAGACCACGGACCGTGCCCGGCAGCGCGGCCACACCCCCGTGGACCTGGTCGATCGTCGAGTCGGCGAGCAGCCGGTCGACCTTGATCAGCAAGGCCTCGGCCTGTTCCCCGAGGGTTCCCGCCAAGTCCATCAGCGAGATCGTGCCCGACGCGCCCGGGTGCAGACTGACGATGACGTCACCGAAGACGCCGACCGCCTGGAGGAGAGCTCGGCTGTCCTGCGAGATCCGGAGATCGCGACGCAGCCAGAACTGGACGACGATCCGGTTGGCGGCCTCCAATCGAACCGAGCGGAC
>JBDHKT010000145.1:0-5490 GCA_039586255.1 Gemmatimonadota bacterium
TATCAGGCGTGCGCTCTCACCACCTGAGCTACAGGCCCTGTTCCAGCACGCTATCCGGGCCGGGGGTCGGGGTCAAGGTCTCACCAGCCGAGTCGCCCGATGAGGTCGCGTGTTTCTTCCGGGGTCAGGTGGAGAAGCGGTCGGCCCGGGTGGTCGGCCAGGGCCCAGAGGGCTACCGCGGCGGCGGCCCCGCTCGCCCGAACGCCCTCCAGATCGAATTTGTCGAAGGTGTCGCCGGCGTTGTGGTACCAGCGGGGCGCGTCCTCGGGTAGAGTGCTCCGCACGTAGATGGTGGGGACGCTGGCCAACAGGAAGGGCTCGTCGTCGCTCCCCGGGCCGCCGCCGTGGTCGACGTCGGTCGTGAGCCCGAGGTCGCGGAGCACCGGCTCGGCGGCCAGGCGGGCGAACAGGGTGTCGGCCTCGTCGTGGCCGGTGGCGCCGTACCCCCGGGGTGCGCCCACCATGTCGAGGTTCATCATCGCCACGACGTTCGCCAGCGTTTCGGCATGGACCTTCACGTACTCACGCGAGCCGAGGAGTCCCAGCTCCTCGCCGGCGAAGAGGACCAGGCGCACCGTGCGACGCGGGCGAGCCGTCACGGCGGCGATGGCCCTGGCCGCGGTCATGACGGCCAGGACTCCGGTGGCGTTGTCCAGGGCCCCGGCGCCCAGGTCCCAGGCGTCGAGGTGAGCGCCGAGCAGCACGACCTCGCCGTCCGCCGCCGGATCGCTTCCCCACCACTCGGCCACCACGTTCGCCGCCGTGCCTTGCCGGGTCTCCGCCTCGACCTGCAGGCGCAGCGTCAGTGGGCCGGTCGCCAGCAGGCGCCGCAGCCAGAGGCCGTCCTCCCGGGAGAGGGCGAGGATAGGCAGCGGCGCCGGCCGCTCGGGCGTCGGTGCGACGCGCGCCTGGGGCAGGCGACCCGGCTCTAGGGATACGCGGAGCAGCGCCGCCGCCCCGACCTGCGTGGCCGTCGCCACGATCTCGGAGCTCACCAGGTCGGCCAGCAGCACGGCGCCCTGCGCCTGGGAGCCGAGCCCCTCGATAGTCGCGGCGTCGCCGCGGCCGATGTCGATGAGCGGCAGCGAGTCAGCGTCGATGGCGGGGGAATAGCCGTAAGCGATGGCGGTGAGCTTGTGGTGGCGAACCGCGGCGGGCATGACGACCTGCACCTGGGTCGTACCGCGCCTCCAGGTCGGCATGTGCACGACCTCGTACCAGACCGAGTCGGCGCCGAGGCTGCGCAGCCAGCCGGCGGCCCACGCCTCGGCCCGGGTGCCCATGGGGGTGCCCGAAAGCCTGCCGCCGATCGTGTCGATGAGGCCCGCCGCCATGACCGGCAGCTCGGGCGCGTCGAGTGCAGCAGCCACCAGCCCGGCGATCGGCGACCCCGGCGGCTCCTGCCGTGCGGGATCCTGCCGTGCGAGGGCGCCGCCGGCGAGGGCGGAGCCGGCGGTGAGGGCAACGATGCCCGGCCAGAAACGACAAGAGGGCCCTTCAGACCCTCTCATCAGCCGTCCACTTTCACGGCGACGGGGCTCACTCCCAATCCTCGCGGCGTGGTTTGCGGGCCGCCACGTCGTCGTCTTCGTCATCCTCGTCCTCGTCGTCCCACTCGTCCTCGTCCTCGTCCTCGAGCTCCTCGTCGAGCTCGAGCTCTTCCTGCGCGTACTCGTCGAACTCGTCTCTGTACTCGAGCTCGGTCTCGTCACGCACGGAGTGGAAATCGTCCGGACCCAGGCTAGGATCCCGCATCGCGTTCATCGTCCCTCCTCCTAGGGAATCTGGGGGAGATCCCGACGATCGACGGCCTCCAGGCCGCTACATGACACCTAAAACGCCAAATAATATGCAAGGCTCAAGTTGTCAAGCATTTTCTTCAGGGCCGATTGGGGAGGTTCTTCGCAGCCGGGCCGGCGGCGGCCTGTCCGTCCGCCGAGCGTCGATATATGTTAGGCCGATGATCACCCAACGAGCTCTCTCTGTTTCCCTTTCAGTCCTAGTCGTCGTTCTCTCGCTACCCGGCTGCAAGGCGCCGCAGTCGTTCGGCGATCGGAATAGCATCATCGCGCTCGCCGAGTCGGCGCTCTGGGAAGAGGTAGGGCCCGACGTGATGGAGGCGCTCGAGCAGCGCGTATTCACGACGCGGCCCGAGCGCAAGTTCGAGGTGACGTACCTGTCGGTAGGCGATACGCTCTGGGAGAACATGCGGATCTGGCAGCAGGTCGTCGTACTGGGCACCCGCGAGAACGACGCCGTCCGGCGCATCCTCAACGCCTCGCCGACCGCGGACGCCAGCCCGCCCGCCATCGTCCAGGCCGAAGAGGTCTGGGCCCGGAACCAGCTGGCGACGGCGCTGCTATTGCCGCCCGAGGGCCAGGCGGAAGCGGTCCGCCGGCTGCTACCCGAGCTGTACGATCTTCTGGAGCGCGAGTACGATGAGTGGGTCCTGGAGCGCATGTACACCAGCGGGGTGAACGACTCGCTGGCGGAGGCGCTGTCCGACTACGGCTTCACCCTGCAGCTGCCCAGAGTCTACCTGTTCAGCATCGAAGACTCGCTGTTCCGCTTCGGCAACCCGTACCGCCAGGGCGACACCGACCTGCTGCGTTCGATGTTGCTGACCTGGCGCAGCGGCACCGACGAGGTGACGCCCGAGATGCTGCGCGCCTGGCGCCAGAGCATCGGCGAGACGCATTACGACCTACCGCAGGATATCTTGGAAGAAGGGATCAGCTCGGGGACGATCGAGGTGAACGGACTGGCGGGACTCGAGCTGCGCGGCGTCTGGCAGGACCGTTCGGACTTTCCGGCGGCCGGGCCGTTCATCGCGCGAACGATCGCCTGCCCGCAGCAGGATCGTACTTATTATATAGACGCCTGGCTCTTCGCTCCTGGGACGGACAAGTATCCTTATTTGAGGCAATTGGAGATACTGCTGGATTCGTTCCGCTGCACTGAATAGAGAGACGCACGCCACTGCCAAAGCATGACGTTCGTTCATCTGCATTGTCATAGCGAGTATTCTCTGCTCGACGGGGCCAACAAGCTGGACGCGCTGGTCGACCGTGCCGTCGGGCTCGGTATGCCGGCGCTGGCCCTGACCGACCACGGCAACCTGCACGGCGCCTACCACTTCTACGAAAAAGCGCGGGAGAATGGCATACGGCCGATCATCGGTTGCGAGGCCTACGTCGCCTTCGGCGATCACCGCTCGAAGGAGAAGCCGCCCGACGCGCCTCAGGACTACGCCCACCTGGTTCTGCTGGCCCGCGATCGGGAGGGCTATCGCAACCTTGTGAAGTTGGTCTCGATCGGGCAGGTAGAAGGTTTCTACCGTAAGCCACGCATCGATCACGAGGTGCTCGAGCAGCACGCCGCCGGCCTGGTCGCTACCTCGGCATGCATGTCTGGCGAGCTGGCGCTCTACCTGCTGCAGGACCAGTACGAAAAGGCGAAGCGCGCGGCGGAATGGCACGCACGGCTGTTCGGCGAAGGCAACTACTGGTTGGAGGTGCAGGACCACGGCATACCCGGCGAGGAGAAGGTACGCGACGGTGTCTTCCAGCTGGCGGACGACCTCGGTCTGCCCGTGCTGGCGACGAACGACGCGCACTACCTGCAGCGCGAGGACGCCGATGCCCACGACATCCTGCTCTGTATCGGGACGGGAAAGGACCGCGACGACCCGAAGCGTCTCCGCTTCTACGGGCAGGAGAGCTACTTCAAGTCGAGCGAAGAGATGGCGGCGTTGTTCCCGGAGCGACCCGACGTCATCGCCAACACGCTGCAGGTCGCCGAGCTGTGCGAAGTCGAGTTCGAAGAGAAGGTCTACCTACCCGAGTTCCCGCGGCCGGACGGGTACACCAGCGAAGACGAATTACTGCGCGAGTTGGCCGAGCGTGGGATCAGGGAGCGGTTCGGCGATCCGCTAGCTGACGGGGTACGGGAGCGGCTCGACTACGAGCTGGACGTCATCACGCGGTGCGGCTACAGCGGTTACTTCCTCATCGTCTGGGATTTCATCCGGGCGGCGCGGGAGGCCGGGGTGCCAGTCGGCCCGGGCCGCGGTTCGGCTGCCGGGTCGGTGGTCGCTTACGCGCTGCGTATCACCGACATCGACCCGTTGCGCTTCGATCTCCTGTTCGAGCGCTTCCTGAACCCGGACCGAATCTCGATGCCCGACATCGACGTCGACTTCTGCTATGAGCGACGCGGCGAAGTGATCGAGTACGTGCGGTCGAAGTACGGCTCAGATTCGGTCGGCCAGATCGTCACCTTCGGAACTATGCAGGCCCGGGCGGTGGTTCGGGACGTCGGCCGAACGCTGGGCTTCACGCCGGCGGAGACCGACCGCATCGCGAAGCTCATCCCCAGCTCGCCGGGCTATTCGCTCTCGGTGAAGGACGCGGTTGACCGGGTGGAGGAGCTGAAGGAGCTGTACAAGGAGGAGCCGCGATACAAGGAGCTGCTGGATTACGCAGCGACCCTCGAGGGGCTATCGCGCCATACGTCGGTGCACGCCGCCGGCGTCGTTATCGCACCAGGACCGCTGGATGACTATGTGCCGGTGATGACCGCGCCGACACGTGGCGCGGCGGCCGAGTCACAGAACGGCGATCTGGTTATCACGCAGTACGACATGGTCAGCCTCGAAAAGACGGGGATGCTGAAGTTCGATTTCCTCGGCCTGAAGACGCTCACCGTGATCAGCGACGCGACGGCGAATATCAAGGAGCGGCACGGCGTCGAGCTCGACTGGGAAGAGCTGGGGCTGGAGGATCCGGAAGTCTACGAGATGCTGGCGAGCGGTGCTACCGCCGGCGTCTTCCAGTTCGAGTCATCGCTGGCCACCGACAAGCTGCGGGCGATGCGTTGCGACCGCTTCGACGACCTGATAGCGGTGAACGCGCTCATCCGGCCGGGCCCGCTCGACTCGGGGATGACGGATGTCTACATCCGGCGCAAGCGCGGCTCGGAGCCGGTGAGCTACCCGCACGAGACGCTGGCGGGCGTGCTGGAACCGACGTACGGCGTCATCACCTACCAGGAGCAGGTGATGCAGGCCGCCAACGCGATGGCCGGCTTCAGCCTCGCCGAAGCCGATGTGCTCCGTAAGGCCGTCGGCAAGAAGGACCCGGTGCTCATCCGCCAGGAGTTGGATCGTTTCATCGAGCGGGCGATCGCCGGTGGAGTGCGGCGGCGCGAGGCGGAGCACGTGGCGTCGCTGTTGGAGACGTTCGGCCGCTACGGGTTCCCCAAAGCCCACTCGACTGCCTACGCGGTGATCTCCTATCGGACCGCCTGGCTCAAACGCCACTACCCAGCCGAGTTCATGGCGGCCCTGCTGACCTCGGAGATCGGCAACACCGACAAGGTGGTCGGTTCGATTAACCAATGCCGTTCACTCGGCCTCGAGGTCATGGCACCGCACGTGAACGAGTCCGGCTACAAGTTCACGGTGGTAAGTGACAGCAGCATCCGCTTCGG
>JBDHKT010000146.1:0-5486 GCA_039586255.1 Gemmatimonadota bacterium
CTATCTAAGGAGCCGATCCCCATGACATCCGTCTGCCGATCGACGACTGTAATCGCTGCTCTGGCCGCGCTACTGATCCCCGTCTCGAGGGATGCCGCGGCCCAGGACGCAGCGCGCACGCCCGAGCTCTTGCGGGAGCTGCGCTTTCGCTCCATTGGGCCCGCCGTCACCGGCGGCCGCATTCATGATGTAGAGGCGCTGCCGCACGACCCCTCGACCGTATACCTTGCCACGGCGTCGGGCGGCATCTGGAAAACGACGAACAAGGGCACCACCTGGACGCCCATCTTCGACGACCAGCCGGTGAGCACATTCGGGGTCGTGGCCATCGCGCCGTCGAATCCCGAGATCCTCTGGGCCGGCACCGGCGAGCAGAACAACCGCCAGAGCACATCCTGGGGCAACGGCGTCTACCGCTCGCTCGACGGTGGCGCGACATGGACGCACCTGGGACTCGAAAGGACTCGCCATATCGGCGGGATCGCCGTGCACCCGGACGACCCGGACGTAGCGTACGTGGCGGCGCTGGGGAACCTCTGGGACCCGAGCCCCGAGCGCGGCGTTTACAAGACCGGCGACGGCGGCGCGACGTGGAGCCGGGTGCTCTTCGTCGACACCCTGACGGGCGTTGTCGATCTGGTGATGGATCCCTCCGACCCGAACACGCTTTACGCCGCGGCCTATCAACGGCTGCGCCGCACCTGGGGGTTCAACGGCGGTGGCCCCGGCAGCGGTATCTACAAGACGACCGACGGCGGCAATACCTGGCGCGAGCTCGAGAACGGCCTCCCGTCGGGCGACAAAGGAAGGATCGGTCTGGCGATCGCGCAGACGGACCCGCAGGTCCTGAACGCCATCGTCCAGCACGCCGAGGGTTCGGGCGTCTATCGCACCGAGGACGGTGGCGCGACGTGGGAGATGGTGAACGACCTGAATCCGCGGCCGATGTACTACAGTCACATATACATCGACCCGACGAACGAGGACCGCATATACGTGCTCGCGACGTCCTTCTATAAGAGCGAGGATGGAGGGCGCACGTTCCGCACGATGCCCACACGGCCCACCTACGATGTGGGAGTGCACAGTGACTTCCACGATCTATGGATCGACCCGAACGACTCCGAGCATTTCTATCTGGTCGGCGATGCCGGACTCCACGAGACGTGGGACCGTGGTGAAAACTTCATCCGCATCAACAACCTGCCGATCGGCCAGTTCTACGCCATCGGCGTCGACATGCGCGATCCCTACTACATCTACGGCGGTATGCAGGACAACCACTCGTGGCTCGGCCCCAGCCGGACGCGCCACTGGATTGGGATCATCAACGACGATTGGCGGCAGATCGGGTTCGGGGATGGCATGTACCACCAGGCGGACCCCAGCGATCACCGCTTCGTCTACGGCGCCGCCCAAAACGGAACGCTGGTTCGGCTGAACCCCGAGACCGGCGACCACCTCGACATCGAGCCGCAACCGCCGGAGGGCGAACCAGACTATCGTTTCGACTGGGTGACGCCGGTGCTGTTGTCGCAGCACGACCCCAGGGTGGTGTACCTGGGTGGCAATCGACTGTTCATTTCGCGCGACCGCGGAGTCAGTTGGGAGCGAACCGAAGATCTGTCGCGGCAGATCGACCGTGACACGCTGACGCTGATGGGCGCACTCGGCTCGCAGCCGACGCTGGCGAAGAACGACGGGACCTCGTGGTACGGCGAGATAGTGACCATCGCCGAGTCACCGCTCGATCCGAAGATCCTCTGGGTCGGTACCGACGATGGGAACCTGAAGATCTCCCGGGACGGCGGCTACATCTGGACCGAGGTCTCGGGCAACGTGACCGGCGTGTCTGCCGGGACATATGTGAGCCGTGTGATCGCGTCGGCCGCCGGCCCCGGCGTGGCGTACGCGACGTTCGACGCGCATCGCGATGGCGACTTCGCGCCCTACGTATTCAAGACGGAGAACTTCGGCGCCCGCTGGACGCCGCTGACCGACGACCTGCCGCCCGAGGGTTCGGTCAACGTGATCGTCGAGCACCCGGCGAACACGAACCTTCTGTTCCTGGGTACGGAGCACGCCCTCTTCGTCTCGGTCGATGCGGGCGCCAACTGGAGGCGCTTCATGCCGAACCTGCCGACGACGCTCTACGATGACCTGGTGATTCACCCTCTGGATGACGACCTGATCGTCGGCACACACGGCCGCAGCATCTGGATCCTCGACGACCTGTCACCGCTGGCAAACTGGTCCGCTGCGGTTGCCTCCTCCCGGGCGCACCTCTTCCCGATTCGTCGCGCCACGATCTTCCAGTACTGGAAGGACACGAGCTATCGAGGGCAGGCCGCCTACGCCGGCGAAAACCCGCCGGAAGAAGCGATCTTCAGCTACTACCTCGACCGCTCGGTCGATGCGGTCACGATCACCGTCAAGAACGGGCGCGGCGACCTGGTCCGGCGGCTCGAGGGGCCGGGTACGGCCGATGTGATCCACCGGGTCTTTTGGGACCTGCGCCACGCGCCACCGCCGTCCCAGGCGCCGTTCGGCGAAAGCGCGGCGCAGGCCGAACTGCCGCACCCGGTGACTCCGCGAGGCCCATTCGTGGCGCCGGGTACCTATACGGTCGAGCTGCAGGCGGACGGAGCGCCGGGCTCGGTCCAGACGGTTGAGGTGTGGGGCGACCCGCTGCTCCCCATCTCTCAGGAGGAATGGGAGGACCGCGAGACCTTCCTGCTGGCGGTGCTCGACCTGCAGCGAAGGGCATGGGACGCCGATCAGCGGGCCGACGCGCTGAGGGAACGGGTCGGCGCCGAGGATGCACCCGAGGAGCTGCGAGCCCGGGCCGACGCGGTAACGGCTCTGGCGCGCCGGCTGAGCGGAATACGCCGCCAGTCCTACGGCCTGGCGAGCACCTTCAACGGCGGCGGCGTGAGGCAGGGGAGTCTCTACCCTCCCACCCAGGACCATAGGCGCGCTTTGCGGGTCCTGGAGGAAAGCCTCGCGCGCGAGCTTGAGGCGCTGGAGAGGGAAATTGGGAATTAGGGATTCTGGGATTCCGGGAGTCGGAATTCGGGAGTCAGAAACCGTGAGGTGGAACGCCGGCAATCCGTGGAACGCCGGCGATCGGGGACTAGGGGACTCGCGCAGTCGAGCCGTGATCTTCGAATCCCGGATTCCACGGATTCCACGGATTGCCGGCGTTCCCATCCGTCGCTTCCCGAGTCCCCGAATCCCCGAATCCCTCATTCCCTCAGCGACAGAATCCTTCCGTACGTTTTGTCCCTGAATCTCTCGTTCTCAACGGCAAACTGTCCGTTGACCAGCACGTGTACGATCCCTTCAGAAAGCTGGTGCGGATCCTGGTAGGTGGCCACGTCGCGCAGCCGTTCGAGGTCGAAGACGACGATATCGGCGATCGCACCGGGCCTGACGACACCGCGGTCGGTCATACCGAAAACGGTCGCCGACATGAGCGTCATGCTCCGAACCGCCGTCGCCAGGTCGGTCACGCGCCTGTCCAGGACGTACTTCCTGATCTTGCGTGGGAAAGTGCCGTACCAGCGGGGATGAGGTACCCCCTGGCCCATCACCGTCAGCCCTCCGTCCGATGCAGTCATGGTCCACGGCTGGCGCATGAGAAGCTCGACGTCCGCTTCCCGCATGTTGAAGGACACGAGGCCGGCACCTCCCGCCTTCAACAGCTCGATCGCCATATCCACGGGCTCCATGCCCCGCTCGTCGGCCACCTGCTGCAGGGTCCTACCTTCGATCGAGGGATCCGCCTCGTGGAATTGGAATTGCAGTCGCGCTGCGCCACCGCGGCGATCGAGGTTCTCTAACATGTCTTCTCGAAGGCGCGCTCGGTCCTCCGGCGTCCCGATGCGTTGGGCCAGGGCCTCGCCGCCGCCGATCTGCGCCCAGCGCGGGACGAGTGCGCCGCTGATACTCGTGCCCGAGGCCACGTAGGGGTATTGGTCGGCGTACACCTCGACGCCTTCAGCTCGTGCGCGCTCGATTCGCTGAACCAGCGCCAGCGAGAACCCCCAGACCCGAGGCCCCAACGCCTTGATGTGCGTGACTATGCCCGGGAGCTCTGCCTCTCGAGCGATGCGAATGACCTCATCGACCGCTGCGACCACGCCTATGTTGTAGTCGGCCTCGTCCCGGATATGGCTGGTGTAGATGCCGCCGTAATCCGCAACGATCTTTGCGAGCTCGATGACCTCCTCCGTCGCCGCGTAACTGCCCGGCGCGTAGTACAGCCCGCTGGAGAGCCCGAAGGCGCCCTCCTCCATGCCCGCTCGGATCAGCTCTCTCATCTGGTCCAGCTCGGCCCCTGTCGGCGCTCGGTCTTCCATCCCGAGCACCCGGCGTCTTACCGACCCGTGCCCGATGAGTTGCGCTACGTTGACCCCGAGGCCGTCCTTGAGCAGCGCCGCTCTCTGTGCGGCCAGGTCCAGTGGGCCGCCGCCGTCGGGGTTGATCACGACCGTCGTGATGCCCTGCGCTAGCAGCGGGCGCGCTCCGCTCAGTTCAGGTGTGTCGAGGCTGCTACCGGCGTGGGTGTGCACATCGATGAAGCCTGGGGCCACGTACAGACCCACGGCGTCGATGACGCGGTGGGCGCTCGCCCGTTCGAGATCGCCGACCGCTACGATGCGGTCACCGGAGACGGCGATGTCGGCGTAGTACCATGGGACGCCCGAACCGTCCAGCACACGGCCGTTTCGGATGATGAGGTCGTAGGGCTCCTGGGCCGCGATCGTAAGCGGAGAAGCCAGAGCCAGCGCCAGCAGGAAAAGGGGTAGCCTTCGCGGTACCATCGACGCCTCCATATTCTCGGCGCGCTGCGCCGGGTCACTGCTCGTGGCGAACCGGCCGACCCGGCGCTACGCCATCGACCAACTCTCCCTGATCGAGAACGACGCTCCCGTTTACCAGAACGTAGTGAACTCCCACGGAATACTGATCCGGCTCCAGGTAGGTTGCCCGGTCGATGATCGTGTTCGGGTCGAAGACGGTGATGTCGGCGAAGGCGCCGACGCTCAGTCGACCGCGGTAGCGCATCGAGGGTGCCGCGCGCTCGACGCGCTGCGCCGGCATGATCGTCACCTTGCGCAGCGCCTCCATGAGCGTCAGATGACCTTCGTCGTGCACATAGCGGCCGACCACGCGGGCGAACGTACCGGCGCCGCGCGGGTGGCCCTTGCCGTCCTCGATCACGCCGTCGCTCGCCACCATCACGAGCGGGTGCTGGAGCGCCATCAACATCTCGTCTTTCGGAATGAAGAATGTGATGATGGTCGCACCTTTCTCACGCCAGTAGTTGAACGTCTCCTCGTTCAAGCGCTCACCCGTTTCCACGAGCATGATCGAATCGTAGCCGACCCCGCCGAAGCGTTCCTCCCAGCCGGGATCGTAAAGGGCCGACTCCAGTCGCGTGCTGTTCGCCAGATAGGGATGGATATCGACCATGATGTCGA
>JBDHKT010000147.1:0-7668 GCA_039586255.1 Gemmatimonadota bacterium
AGTCGGATGTCCGGAATCCGATAACGCAGCATAGCGATCCGGCCAACACCCATCCCGAAAGCGAATCCCGTGTAGCGTTCGGAGTCATAGCCGACGTTGTCAAAGACCGCGGGATCCACCATGCCAGCCCCCATGATCTCCAGCCAGCCCGTCCCCTTGCAGGCGGAGCAGCCTTCACCGTGGCACAGCAGACAGGAGACATCGACCTCCGCCGACGGCTCGGTAAACGGGAAGAAGGAGGGTCGGAACCGCGTCGCGGTATCTTCGCCGAAGAACCTACGTACGAAATAGCTGATGCTCGCCTTGAAGTCGACGAAGCTGATCCCCTCGTCGACGGCGAGCCCCTCGATTTGTTCGAACGCCGGCGCGTGCGAAGCATCGAATGGGTCACGGCGATACACGAGCCCCGGAACCACTATCCTCACCGGCGGCTGCCACTCCTGCATCACCCGCGCCTGCACCGGCGAGGTGTGGGTGCGCAACACTATGTCGTCTGCCAGGTAGAATGTGTCTTGCTCGTCCGCGGCCGGATGGTCGAGCGGCGTGTTGAGCGCCGTGAAGTTGTACCAGGTGCTCTCCGCCTCAGGCCCGCGGGCGCGCACGAATCCCAGTTCCTTGAAGATGTCGCAGATCTCGTCGGTCACGAGCGTGCACGGATGACGGGCACCGCGCCAGCGCCCGCGCCCCGGTAGGGTGAGGTCGACCTCGGGCCCCCCGTCCGTTGGAGCGTCCGCCAGCTCGGCGGCCCGTTGGTCGAGCAGCTCCAGCAAGCGGCTCTTGACGCGGTTCGCTTCCGCGCCCGCTTCGGGCCGCAGTTCCTGGGGTAGATCCCTTACGCCGCGCAGCAATTGGGTAAGGCGAGCCTTACGGCCGAGGAACTCGACGCGAACGCGCTCCAGGTCTGAGGGAGCGGTCGCAGCACGTATGGCTGCCGATCCGCTCTCCTCGAGCTCGCGCAGGCTGGAAAGGAAACCTTCCATCACGGCCACGCCGCGCTAACCGGCGAGTGCCTCTTTGGCGACCACCACCAGGTCTCCGAAGACACTCGGATCCCGGACGGCGATCTCGGCCAGACTCTTGCGGTTGAGCTCGACGCCGGCGGTGCGCAGCCCGTTCATGAAGTGCGAATAGGTGATGTCGTGCTGGCGCGCAGCGGCGTTTATCCGTGTGATCCACAGCCGGCGGAAGTCCCGCTTGCGATTACGCCGGTCGCGGTAGCTGTAGCTCCACGATCGCTCGACTGCGTTCTTAGCTGTGCGGTAGAGCTTCGAGCGGCCACCGCGGTAGCCCTTCGCCAGTCGGCGTACCTTCTTCTTCTTCTTGTGTCGTGCGACCTGACTCGTGACCCGAGACATCTATGACTCCTTTCTGAGGCCGTGAGCTACGCGGCGCCCGGCGGGGCGTCGCGCCGATCACAGGCCGAGCATTCGCTTCGTGCGCTTCTTGTCGGCCGCCGCAATTAGCGTCGGCTTTCGCAGGCCTCGCTTACGCTTGCGCGTCTTCTTGGCCAGGATGTGGCTCTTGTAGGCCTTCCAGCGTTTGATTTTGCCGCTGCCGGTCTTCCGGAACCGCTTCGCAGCGCCCCGGTGCGTCTTCATCTTGGGCATCTCGACTCCGTATGTTCTCCAGCTTGCTGTCTAAGTCTCAGGGGTCAGCCGCCGCCTGGGCGCCAGAATCATTGTCATGTTCCGGCCCTCCATCCTCGCGTTTTCCTCCACCTGACCCACATCCGATAGGTCCTCGGCGAAGTCCTTCAGCACTTCCGCGCCGAGTTCGGAGTGGCTCATCTCGCGGCCCCGAAACCGCATCGTCAGTTTGACCTTGTTCCCTTCACTCAGAAAGCGGCGAGCGTGCCCCGCTTTGAAGTTGAGATCGTGGCCTTCGATCTTCGGCCTGAGTTTAATCTCCTTTATTTTGACCTGGTGCTGCTTTTTCCGAGAGTCGCGCGCCTTGCGCGCCTGTTCGTACTTGTATTTGCCGTAGTCCATGATCCGGACCACCGGCGGCCGCGCCATGGGCGCCACCTCCACCAGGTCGAGGCCTCGCTCCGCGGCTGCGGAGCGCGCATCCTCTATCGAGACGATCCCTACCTGCTCGCCTTCAGCGTCAACCAGTCTGACCGTGCTGATCCGGATCTGGTCGTTTACGCGGGGCTCGTTTCTGTCGATAATTGTACTCCCTTTTATTAGAATACCCGGGCCCATACAAGGAAAAACGATGGACCGAGCCGGAGCCTGCAAACCAGTGACCGGCGCAACCGGTCGCCGTCAGGCGTTCCCCGCTCGGACCCGGCGGCACCACACGCGAGGGTGCGGGCCGAAAGGTGGGCGGTGTCCATCAGACCGCCACTTCACTCATTGGGGCCGAGCCGTCGAGAGAGGGAGGCGACAGGAGGTGCTCGCTTCGCCCTCGCGGGTCGCGAGCTAATCGAGGTGGTCCCCCACCTCCTCACCGTTTGGCCAAGGTCCCGGCCGGCCTGTAGCCCGAAACAGGCCCGCACAACGAGGGGGTGCCGGTCTGTCTCATGTGACTGAATCGGGCACCAGGCAGGGGTCGGAGCGTGCCCAGCGTACCTCCCGGGCTACTCCGGGCGAGGAGAACCAGCTAGCAGAGGTCTCGACCCAGTCTGGGAGCCGCGCGGGCGGTCGGAGCGGAGGTGGTGTATCCGGAGCGAGACCGCCCGCCGGCGACCAACAACCCCCGAGCCGACCGGCGAGAGAGGACCCCCTGTGCCCGAGCAAGGTCGGCCTAGGCGAGGGCGCGCGTGCGGTCTTCCTCGGCGACCTGTTCGATGAACTCGGCCACGGGCATGACCACCTGCTTCTTCTCGGCACCGCGCCTGCGGACGGCGACCGTACCGCCATCGGCCTCGCGCTTGCCGACCACCGCCAGGTACGGAATCTTCTGCAGCTCGCCGTCGCGGATCCGGTACGACAGGGTCTCGGATCGGTTGTCGAGCTCGGCGCGCAGGCCCGCGTCGAGGAGCGCCTGCCGCACCGAGCCGGCCGCCTCGGCCAACTCGTCCGACACCGGGATTACTCGAACCTGTACCGGTGCGAACCAGAGGGGGAAGGCGCCGGCGAAGTGCTCGATCAAGCCACCCACGAAACGCTCGAAGGTGCCGTATATCGCGCGGTGAATCATCGCCGGCCGGTGCTTCTGGTTGTCGGCCCCCACATAGTTGAGGTCGAACTTCTCCGGCAGGACGAAATCGAGCTGGATCGTCGAGCCCTGCCACTCCCGGCCGATAGCGTCGAGGAACTTTACATCGATCTTCGGGCCGTAGAACGCGCCGCCGCCCGCGTCGACCGCGTAGGTCAGTTCGCGCCGCTCGATGGCACTGCGCAGGGCGTCCTCGGCTTCGTCCCAGGCGGCGTCGGAGCCGATGCGCTTCGCGGGGCGCGTCGAGAAGTCGAGGCGGAAGCGGAGCCCGAAGGTCCCGTAGATGTAGTCGACGAGGTCGAGCATGGCGTAGATCTCGTCCTCGACCTGGTCGGGCCGGCAGAAGATGTGCGCATCGTCCATCGTCAGCCCGCGGACGCGGAGCATGCCGTGCAGTGTGCCCGATTTCTCGTTGCGGTAGTCGCTGGCGATCTCGGCGTAGCGAACCGGGAGATCACGGTAGCTGCGCTGCCGCGACGCATAGATCTCCATGTGGCCGGGGCAGTTCATCGGCTTGACCCGATAGTTCTCCTTCTCCCCTTCCATCTCCATCGACGGGAACATCACCTCCGAGTAGGCCTGGAGGTGCCCCGATCGCCGGAAGAGCGTCTCCCTCGAGATGTGGGGCGTGTAGACGAAATCGTAGCCGCGGCGCAGCAGCTCGTCCTCGAGGAATCGCCGGAGCACGAACTGGATCATCGCGCCCTTCGGGTGCCAGTGGATCAGCCCCGGCCCCACATCCTCCTGGATGCTGAACAGGTCGAGCTCCTTGCCGAGCAGCCGGTGGTCGCGCCGGCGAGCCTCCTCGAGTCGCCGGAGGTACTCTTCCAGGTGTGAAGCCTCGAAGAAGCCGGTCCCGTAGATCCGTTGCAGCATCGGTCGCCGCTCGTCGCCCCGCCAATAGGCGCCTGCCGCGTGCAGGATCTTGTAGTTCTTGACCCGGCCGGTAGACGGCAAATGCGGGCCACGGCAGAGGTCGAGGAACTCGCCGTCGCGGTAGACGGAGATGACATCGCCCTCCTCGATCTCCTCCAGCCGCTCGAGCTTGTAGGGGTCGTCGGAGAACAGCTCCTCTGCCTCGCCGCGCTCGACCTCGCGGCGCTCGAACGCCTCATCGGCGGCGACGACCTCCGCCATCCGCGCCTCGATCCTCTCGAGGTCTTCAGGGGTGAAAGGGCGTTCGACGTCGAAGTCGTAGTAGAAGCCCTCGGCGATCGGCGGACCGAAGCCGATCCCCGCGTTCGGCCACAGACTGCGAACCGCTGTGGCCAGAACGTGTGCCGCAGAGTGGCGGAGGACGTAGAGCGAACCCTCATCGCCGTCGTCCTCGAATAGGAACTCGACTTTGCCGGGCCGCGTGATCGGCCGGGCGAGATCTATGATCTCGTCGTCCAGCTTCGCCGCGACAGCTTTCTCCGCCAGGTCACCGTCTACCTGCTCCGCCAGCTCACGGGCCGAGATACCGGGCTCGACCTCTACCTCGGAGCCGTCCTGGAGCACCAGCTTCAATTTTCCCGCGCTCACTTTGACTCACCGGGTCTGGGGTAAAACTCGGGGCGCCCACGGATACGTCCCGGGGCGCCCGTACCGTCATAGTTCACTAATTCTGCTCGGGAATAATGAAGTGTCAAGATGGATGCCGTTGGGAATTCCCCTATGAGATTCGGGGATTCGGGGGTTCGGGGATTCGGGGAGGTAGAGAAAGATTGGCCGAGGCGAGCTCTGCACCTCCCCACCTCCCCGATTCCACGGATTCCACGGATTCCACGGATTCCCGGTTCCCCGACTCCCTCATTCCCCGAATCCCCAAATCCCGAACTCCCATCCCCGAATCCCAACCGCCCTCCCTTGTTCGCCCGTTCTCCAATTCCCATTCTTCCACCGGCACATGGAACGCGAACGGAGGAACGACATGAAGGTGGCGTGCGCGCAGTTCCGTCATGAGGGTGATCGGGAAAAGAGCGTGGGCAAGGCGCTGGAATGGGTGGCGCGGGCGGCAGGCGATGGGGCCGACCTGATCGTCTTCCCCGAGCTGGCATTCGATTTCTTCTTCCCACAGGTACGCGCCGACGCCAGCTACTTCGACCTGGGCGAGCCGATCCCGGGGCCTACGACCGAACGTTTCCAGGCGGCGGCTGCCAAGCACAGCATCGTAACCGTGATCAACGTATTCGAGCGGGCGGCGCCGGGACGCTACTATGACGCCTCGCCGGTAATCGACGCCGACGGGACGCTTCTCGGTGTCAGCCGCATGCACCACATCGCCGAGGAACCGGGCTACAACGAGAAGTTCTACTACTGGCCGGGCGATGGCGGCTGGCCGGTATACGAGACCAAAGCCGGTCGCCTGGGCGTGGCGATCTGTTACGACCGCCACTACCCCGAGCACTTCCGAGCCTTGGCGCTGGGAGGCGCGGAGATCGTCGTCGTGCCCACGGCGACGTCGATGTCGGAACAGGCGTTCCGCGACGTCTGGGAGATCGAGGTCCAGGCGGCAGCCGTGGCGAACCAGATCTTCGTCGCGGTGACGAACCGCGCCGGCCTCGACGGCGAGTTGCAGTTCTTCGGCGAAAGCTTCGTCGCCGGCCCGAATGGCATGATCATCACGAGGGCGGCGTCCGACGAAGAGGAGCTACTCGTCACCGAGATCGACCTCGACGCAATAGAAGAGACGCGGCGACACGTGCCGTTCCTGCGCGACCTGCGCACCGACCTCTACGGAACGCGTTAGCCAAACCAGGTACAAGCGCCGCGGGATCGACCGCGAGCCTTCCACGGATTGCGGATTTGAGGGAGACAGGCTAGAATTGGGGTCCCCTGCCTCACAAAAACTGGATACCCCCTTTTCCCCGCTGCCCAAGGTGTTGGGACGCCTCAACTTACGCTCAACCTCATGACGGTGCGGAGGAATCGGATGTTCCGCAGGCTGATGCTCACCGCCGTTCTGCTCACCTCGCTCGTGACACCGCTGCCCGGCCAGGTCCAGGTGGGTCTTTCCGGCTTCGCGGGCGGCATCCTACCGATGGGCGAACTGTTCGAAGAGCTTCGGCTGGCCGGGCGGATCGTGGCGAACGTTAGCCAGGACCCGGGTCCGGTGATCGGCGGGCGTGTCACGGTGTGGATTTCGCGGTTCGCCGTCGATGCGGAGGTGGGGTACGCGTTCTCGAACGTCGACCTGCCGTCGTCGATAGTCGAGATGGGCCTGGACAACAGCGCCTCGGTGTTCGTCGGATCGTTGAACGTGCTGTACGTCATCTTTCAAGCGCCGTTCAGCCCGCTGCGCATCTATGTGTCGGGCGGCGGCGGCTTGGTGAGCCGCAGCGGCGACTTCTTCGACATCTTCGAGGGTACTACGGACGTTGCGGGAACCTTGGGAATCGGCCTGCGCTTCGGCCTGGGCCGTGCCACTCAGCTACGCTTCGACGTGCGCGACTACATCTCGTCGTTCGCGCCGACGCGCGGTGTGGAGGAGTTCGATTCGAAGCTACAGAACGATGTGATTGCGACGATAGGCCTGGAGTTCGTACTCAGGCCTGTGGAGTAAAACTACTCAGCGCTCGATCCGCTCGAGGCGCCAACCTACCTCAGTCCGAGCGAACAACATACTCAACCGCAGATCCGAATCGCGTTGCTCACCGGTACGGGCGAGGCGGAACTGCATGGTCTGCATGATCCGCACCTCGGCGTCGTCGACCCGGATCTCCATCTCCTCCACTTCGATGCTTACCGAGAGGTCTTCTGTGCGCTCAAACCAGATTTCGTAAAACTCGGCGTCCGCGCTCGGGATGGCCGCCTGGTAGACCTCTTGCCCGAGGCGCGTCGTGTCGTGAGTCTCCAACGCCTGGCGATAGGTCTCGATCAGCGTGGCGATGGCTTCGCGGGGCGGCACCGGCGCTGCGGCCTCGCCTCCACCTTCTTCCGGCACTTCCTCCGGTGGCTCGCCCTGGTCCTCATCGCCTTCGGTACCCTGGGTTGCCGCCGCCGTTGCCAGCTGCTCCAGCCTCCGCACCGCCTGACTCTCGAGATCCTCGAAGTCGTTCTTGGCAGTGAAGAAAGCCACCGCCGCCGCCGCGATGCCGATGCGTCCGCCTTCCAGATCGCTCTGGGTAGCGGCGAACAGGCGGTCTACCTCGGCGAAGAGGACCGGGAAGATCGTGTCGGCCCCGGCCAGTCGGGCGGCGTCACGCGCCTGCCGGGCCTCCGAACCCGCCTGCTCCGCCACGGCGCGTTCGCCGGCCAGCTCATCTGGGCGCCCGTCCGGCTCGGCCGGGGCCGGGGCGGTGCCCTCCTGCTGGGAGCCTGGGGACAAGCGCTCGCCGCCCGTGTCGTCGCGTTGGGCATCGAGCCCACCGACCGCGGTTGAGTCAATCGCCGGCGCGCCCAGGCTCGACGAGTCGTCCTCAGCCTGGACATTGATCTCGGCGAGAAGCGGCTCGCCGCCGCCGGTCGACTGTTGCCAAATGGCGAACCCGCCGACACCGATGGGGAGGGCCAGTACGCTGGCCG
>JBDHKT010000148.1:0-5454 GCA_039586255.1 Gemmatimonadota bacterium
GCTTTGACCCGGGCGCGAAGCGTTGCCGTCGCCGCGCCGCCGGCCGGAACCTTCACGCGCGATACCGCAGCCGCGTAGAGCGCGCCCGCCGGACTGACGCCGGCGATCCGAACGGACGTCTCGAGGCGGTGACGCCAGCTCTCCGGGAACGGCGTGAACTCCCAGCGCGGGTCGAAGCTCGAACGCTCCGCTAGGTGGGCGCAACCGGCGACCGCATCGATCGGCGCCTCCAGCGCCACATCGACGCCGACGCGATGGATGTGCAGATCCTGGACGGCACGGCTGAAACGCGCCGCCCCGGCCTCCGCTTCCACGGTGTTGAGGTCTACACCGTCGGCGTCTTGGACCGTCCATGCCACTGCCAGGAGCGTCCGATCCGCACCGCTCGAGTTGTGCAGGCTCCACTCCGACACGAACCAGCCGCCAGGCACAACCGAGCGGTGCTCCCAGGCGTGCAGGCCGTCTTCCGACTTGTACTCGCAGACCAGTTCGGCCGGCGACCAGCGGCGGCTCAGCTGCCGCAGCACCACCGGACCGCCGGGCGCGTCCTCGCGCTCGCTGAGCAGCGTGACGGTGAAGAGCGGTGCGAGCTGGTAGTGGTAGACGTCGATGTCATCCCAGAAGCCGGGGTACTCTAGCCAGCGCGGAAAGCGCGGCGCGAAGATGATGCCGCTCCCCGAGCCCAGGTAGAACTTGTCGGTACGCCCCAGTAGCTGCAGCGGATCGGCCATCTTACCCACTCCCACCCGGCGGCTCCCGATCCAACGGCTCACCAGTGAGCACCAGTCTGCCCATCTTCCAGAGCTCCCACATAAGACCGACCTCCCGCGAGTAACCCCAGCGCTCGCTCCACATGATCTCGGTCAGCCGGCCGACGCCGTCGCCGTCGCTCAGAAAGATCTGCATCCCGAAGACCGCTCCCACGAACGGTAGCGCCTCAGGCAGCCCGGCCCAGGGGACCCGCATCTCGAACGTCCAGCCCGCCTCGACCGAGCGCGACACCAACTGCGCACCGTCGACCGGCCCATTGTAATCGTGGGCGAGTCTCATGACCGGGTAAGGCGGCTCGCCATCGCCGACGATGTGGCCGTAGACCCACTGATCGTCCGGCTGCCAGCGCGAAGCGTCGGGCGCATCGCCCTCGTAAATCAGCGGGTGGTTATCCCCGAGAAAGTCGAAGACGAAGTTCACGCGATCGCTCGTCCAGGCCGCGCCGCCGATGAGCCGATCGTCGGCGAAACGCCCCGCGACATACAAGTAGGTCGTGTCCCAAACGAACTGGATCGCACCGCTCAGGTCGGCGTTCCCATCGTAGAGCGCCGTGTCGGTCAGCAGGTAGCTGGACGAGTCGAAGGAGACCCCCGGGATGTCCTCCCACTCGGAGAGCTCGCCGTCGAGTTGTAGCTCGAAGGTGAGGAACGGCGCCACGGCAACGCGGGGAGCGCCACGGCGAGCCGCCTCCGTCATCGCGGACGCGAGCGCGTAGGCGACTAGCGCGAAGACCAGCGCGGCGCTCGTGCTCCTATTGGACCTGCAGCGACACCACACGGCGCTCGAAGCTCCCTTCCAGTCCGATCACGTAGACGCGATGGTCGCCGGGCGGCGGCGCGAAGCGAACGCGGTACACGCCCGGCTCTTCCTCCGGCATCGTCAGGAGATCGGGCCCGATGACGACTGCGATCGCGAGGTTCGCGCCCTCGACGACGCGCCCCATACGATCGCGGACCCGCGCCTCGAGGGTGACGATCTCTCCGGCCTGCGCGCCGATGCGGCGCGGCACCTCGATCCAGCCACGCGGCTCGACGTAGACAGGGATCGAGCTCTCGAGGACCTCGTAGCCACCCTCCGCCGGTAGGGCGGCCCAAACCCGGATCGTATCGAGCCCCGGCAGCAGGCCCTCGTCCACCACGGCGCTGTAGCGCCCGTCGGGTAGCTCGCGAAGCTCCAGCTCACGGTCGCCGACCCGGGCGGTGACTCTCGCGCCCTGCGCGCCCATGTCCTGAGCGATGCGGATCGTAACGTCAAGTGGTGTGCCGACCCCGGTTGTCAGCAGGCCTTCGGCCCAGATGCGCAAGGGTGAGCGGCGCTCGACGTCGACCGCACGCGGGACGAAGACGAGCTCGGGCGCAGCGGCGGTGAGGATGAGCTCGTGCAGCCCCATCTCGAGACGCGACACGTCGAATGCAAATTGACCCGGCTCGACTTCGTCGAACGCGAGCGTGTCCTCTCCGCTCAGCACGCCCAGCGTCGCGCCGTTGGCCACGGGGCCCGATCCGCCGAAGCGTGCTTCCCGCGCCTCCACGAGCAGCACACCCTCGAACGCCGGTCCGGCGACGAGCATCTCGAAGGTCACGGTATCCCCCTCAGCCGCTGACACGATGCGCCGGGCGTGCGTGACGACCCGGCTCGGCGCGACCAGCTCGCCGATGCCGATCGGCACGATCTCCGACGTTCCGGCTCCCACTGTCACCGACAGCGGGCCGCCGGACCCGGACAGATCGAGCCAGGCGGAGTAGTACGTGCCCTCGAACAACGTGCTACCGTCGGAGTCGGTGTGTCTGTAGGTACGCCGCTCGAGCGGAGCCTCCCGGCCGGCGGCGCCAACGGTCGGCGGTGCCGCGCCCCCGGCGACCACGGGCAGGTACACCTGTTCGTTGGCCCGGCTCAAGAAGATGCGCTCGTAGAGCGGCCGCGCCCCACGGGCACGTTCGCCCGAGTCGACGACGCTTCCGTAATCGAGGTCGAGCCACGCCTCCCTCGGCGTCCGCTGCAGCATCCAGCCGTAGTAGACGAGTTGCATGGCCCACGGATATGTCGCCCTGTTGGCACGCTCCCGCTCGGCGTACCTTAACATGCCGTCATCATCATAGTGCGGGAGGAAGGCGCCCGGCCGCTCTGCAAGCAGGGTCGGCATGTTGCGGCTCATCTCGTCGGCGTTGAGGAAGCCGTCGGGCATACCGCTCATCGAGAACATATCGTCGATGTTGTGGAGCACCTCGTGGATCATGACCCGCGAGATGCGGCCGGGATCCCAGGCGAAGATGCCGATCGAGTTGTAGCCGGCGTCGCCCAAGAAGACTCCGTCGGGGCCGACGGCGCCGCCACCGTAGGCGAGCGTTGCGCCCTCTGGGTTGGCGTTGTTCCAGGCGTAGAGGGCGATCACTTCGTCGAACTCGTAGCCCAGCATGCCGAGCGCGACGAGCTGGTCCTCGATGTCCTGGCGCGCCAGGTAGTGGCGGCCGGGAGCAACCTCCGAGACCTCGGCACGGGCCAGCTCGCGGTCGATCTGCAGCAGCGAGATACGGAAGTCCACCGCGTCGCCGGCCGCGGTGCGATAGAGTTCCACGAACTCGAGGACCTCCTCGTGAACCCGCTCCAGCTGCTCGCGCGTCAGCTGTTGCGAGAAGGAGCGGGTATAGAGGACGACGAGGACCTCGAGGCGACGCACCTGCGAGGCGGCGGCCTGCGGCCCTGCCGCGCCTGCCGCGACCGGCAGCACGGAGGCCCAGAGCGCGAGGGCCGCAGTCGCGAGCGGGCGGCGAAAAGAGGTCCAGAACCGGTCCATAGCCAAGGGGTTAGGGGCGCGGGATAGGCGACCGATCAGATCCGAGACTAGAGCGGTGCCGGAGACATGTCAACGACAGAACCCGCAAGAGAACAGACACCACTCGAGCTCGCCCGCGCGGCTTTCGAGAAGGCACTAGAGCGCCGGCCGGAGTTCCTGAGCCGCGCTCCCGGCCGCGTGAACCTGATCGGCGGCCACGTGGACTACAACGATGGTCTCGTGCTTCCGGTCGCCGTGGATCTCGAGATCGCCGTCGCCTTCACGCCCCGCGACGATCGACGCGTTCACATCTACGCCGAACACTTTGACGAGACGGCCGAGTTCGACATCTCCGAGCTGACCCCCGGCTCGGTCGGCGGTTGGGCGGCCTACCCGGCGGGTGTCGCCTGGGCGATCGCGCAGGCAGGCCTGCCGCTCAGCGGCCTCGACGCCGCGGTGGCTGGAAACATCCCCATCGGCGGCGGCCTCTCCTCTTCTGCCGCCCTCGAAGTCGCCTTCGCCGCAGCGTTCCGCCAAGCCTCCGGGCTGGACCTCCCCGAGCTCAAGCTCGCGCAGCTCAGCCAGACCGCCGAGAACAGCTTCGTCGGCGTTCGATGCGGGATAATGGATCAGGTCACCGCAGCCTGCGCTCTGCCCGGGAAGGCGCTCCTCCTCGACTGCCGCACCCTGGGAATCCACTATGTGCCCCTGCCGTCGGCCATGCGGATCGTCGTCCTCTGCACCGGCGTCCAGCGCCAACTTCGCGACACGGAGTACAACGACAGGCGGCGCGAATGCGAGGAGGCAGTAGGCCGTTTGAACGCGCTCGACGACGATATCCGCTCGCTACGCGATGTGGAGGCCGAGCAACTCCAGTCGCTGCTCCGCCATCTGCCGCCGCCGCTCGACCGGCGCACCCGCCACGTCGTCGGCGAGATCGAGCGCGTCCAGCTGGCCGCGGCAGCCCTCGAGGCCAGCGAGACCGAACGTTTCGGCGAACTCATGTTCGCATCGCACCGCTCGCTGCGCGACGACTACCAGGTCAGCTCAGAAGAACTTGACGGGCTGGTCGAGCTGGCGCGCCAGGCGTCCGGGGTTATAGGTGCGCGGCTGACCGGCGCCGGTTTCGGCGGCTGCACGGTCAACCTGGTCACCGCTGCGCTGGTCGATGATTTCTTGAGCTACGTCACTGAGAACTACGACAGGCTCTACGGTCGCGAGGCCGTTGAGTTCATCACCGACGCGGCCCGCGGCGTCACCGTGGAGAAGGTCGGCTGGTAGACGGGTTGGCTTTCCGGGCCGCACGCAGGACCAGGCTCAATTCTCCGCAAGACCCTCTATCTCTTCCCCGCTGAGGTCCTCTGCCCATCTGCGAAGTAGTTCCTTGCGGCCCGCAACATGTAGCGCGTGTGATTCGTCCTTAGGCACTTCGGCCTCAGACGGCACGCACACCATCCAGGCTCCCCAGCTGCCGCCCTTAATGCGGCCGGCCTCGATGCTGAAAAAGCGACCATCGGTGAGGAAGCCCGAGCGCAATATGTCGACTTGCTTCTTCTCCATGGCGGTCCCTCCGAGCCCCTGACGTCCACCGAGCGCCCGGACCGGGTCCCGCCGAACGGAGTGCTCAGGCGGAGACTCCGACGACACCATTAGCGGGACATCCCCGGAATGCCCGGTCAACGGATCTCTGAGAGCGTTTGGGCGAGGAAGGCCGGCTGGACGCCGCCACTACTGGCAGGCGTGACCGTAGGAGACAGCAGAACCACGGCTCGAAACTCCGGAGTGGCGGGAACCCCAGGGCCGAGCCTCAGCCCAACAGCGATCTCTTGTAACGCTTATGATTCCTCATAACACACATCGGTTCATTCTGCAAGCCTCGCCGGCGACCGGGCTGTCAGGCCCGACCGGCC
>JBDHKT010000149.1:0-5429 GCA_039586255.1 Gemmatimonadota bacterium
TCGGTTCGGCTGCTCTTTCGATGATCTAGGACGGCTGCGCCTTGGTTGCTGCTCCGTCAGTGGCACCGCATCTTTGGGCAGAACCGGGTGCCCGTAATCCCATATACCTCAGGCCGCTGGTGGCAGTATGAACCGTCTCCAGCGGCTGTCCGCTGGATGGCGAGTGCCGTGACGCGAAGAGGAAACCCACATGGCATCCTATTGACAGGCGGGAGAGCCGGCACATACGAGCGGAGTTTGTCTTCGCATTACACACCGCCAGGGGGAAATCGTGCGAGTGCGAGCAAGTGCAACGACGCTCGAAGCCGAAATGGCGCCCGAGCAACACCAGCTATTGTTCACCGTTTTGGCCGAGCTCCTGGATCAACCAGTCGAATTGAGCGACGCGGTCTTGGAGATCGGAACCGCTGCGGGCGGCACTCTGGTCGCCATGATGAAACGATTCCCATCCGATCAACGGCCCAAGTTCGTGGTCGTCGACGAGATGACCTACTTCCCAAATCAGCTTCAGCGAGTAAAAGAAAACTTGCGACTCAATTCTCTCAATCCTGATGATGTAGAGTTTCGGATCGGCAGGAGTCACCTTCTGTTCGAAGAAGCGTCGGAACGATGTGACCGGTTTTCCCTCATCCTGATCGATGCCTACCACAAATTGCGTTACGTTATGTGGGACTTGCGGTGGGCCCGCTTCTTGGCTGTCGGCGGGTTTGTCTGTTTGCACGACTGTTTGCCCAAGTCCGATGTTGCCTGCGGCGTTGACCGCTTCTTGGCAAGGAACAGCGCCTGTTACAAGAAGGTGGGTCTCGCACGATCGTTGATCGCGATACGTAAGGTCGCGGCCCCTCTCTCCAACGAAGTTGATACCTGGGACATTGCCTACGCTCAGATAATGGGGCCGATTCGGCAATTATGGAGGAACGTAAGAAACAGAATCGAACGTTGAAGAGGCAGAGAGCCACGGCACGTCGCAACTTTTCATCTGTAGTAGCTACGACCTAATCTGACGGATGCTCTTGAGGACTTCGATCTCAGAAAGCAGGCGGCCAAGCTAGAGGAAATCTACAAGGGAGTGTTGGCGGCAGCCGCAGGCCCGACGCAAAGAGGCCAGCCGCTCGACGTCGGGGAACCCGGCTTCGAGCCCGCGTCAACTCGAAACCCGGGGACGGCGGACGATCAACTCTGCGCCGAGGTGCCTGTCGAGCCCGTCCTCCGTTCGCGTGCGGCGGGTCCTGCGCGTCTCTTCGCGCACCTGAGCGTTACCTCGCACCCCTTCCTCGCTGGCGTAACCCCGCGGGTGGTCCAGATGAACGACGACGGCGCGATGCCGGATCTGGACTCCGCGCACCCCCGCGTTCTCGAGTCGCTCGCCCAGCTCCCTGTCCAGGCCTCCCCAGACCATCCTCTCGTCGTAGCCGTTTGTGGCAAGCAAGTCTTCCCGCCAGGCCGAGGCGTTATGGCCGTTCCAGGTCGGCCGAGTCGGCGTCATGGCATCGAGCAACCGTCCCAGCCGTGATCCCCCCAGCAGCCTCAGCATCTTTCTCGTCGGCTTAAGGCCGTGGCTGCGTAGCCAGGTCGGCTCGGTCGCCCGGCCCGCCAGGATGAGTTCACGCGTGATCGCTCTGCTGATCGAGAGGGGCAGCTTTATGTAGCCGCCGGACAGGAAGTGGCCCGACCGGCGGAGCTGTCTGTGCTGGGCGAGGAAGTCGTGTCGCGGGATGCAATCGCCGTCCGAGAAGACGAGATAGTCGCCCGACGATGCCAGGATGGCCTTATTAAGGATCTCGCATTTGCGAAAGCCGCTGTCCTCGTGCCACACCTGCAAGATCCCAAGATCGGTCTCGCCGTGCACGCGATCGATCACCGCGCGGGTCTCGGGGCCAGACCCGTCATCGGCAATCACGATCTCGAAGTCGCGCGTGTCCTGTGCCGCGTATCCCCAGAGCACCTTCTCCAGCCACTCGGGGGAGTTGTAAGTCGTCAAGATCACTGAGAGGCTCATGGGGTGAGCTTAGAAGCCGGCCGCCTTGTCGGTCAAGGCCGGTTGTCGCGCCGGTCAGGGCAACGGGGGGTGCCGCCGTCCGTCCGCCTGGGCCACGCCGGGCGTATCCGTCCGACACGGTTTCGAAAGGTGATTCCCGCAGAAACCGCGTAGCTATTGGGCGTTCGCCGTCCTGACCCCGGCACCGGGCTTGCTTCCTGCTCTCGTTGGTGGGTGGGGTATCGTTAGGGAAGACCTCAGCAGGAGGTGACCATGGGCCGGGTACCGCTTCACAGAGTCTTGATCGCAGCGACCCTGCCTGGACTACTCGTCACACTCGTCGTCGTCGCCGCGGACGCCCAGGACCTCGAGGGCCGCAACTCCGGGGACCGATCGGGCCTGGGCCTCGGTGTCATGTTCGCGCAGCCTGTCGGCGAGTTCGGGTACCATGTTGACGAGAGCATGGGGCTCGGCGCGTTCCTGCACCTGGACGTCGGTGACAACGGTGCCCTCGGGCTGCGGTTCGATGGCTCGATGGTGTACTACGGTAGCCAGACGCGCCCCCAGTCCTTCGCCGACGGGCCGGGCTACATCGACTACGCCGACGTGACGATCAGAAACAGGATCGGCTCGCTCTTCGCCGGTCCGCAGATGACCTTTGGATCCGGCAACGTCCGGCCATACCTACACGTCGGTGCCGGGTTCTCGTACTTCTGGACCGGCAGTGACTGGGATGATTCGTACGACGACTACTGCGAGGAGTGGGAAGATCACGAGGACTGCGAGTACGGGTTCTTCGATGTCATGGGCGACCTAGATATGTTCTTCGAAGGCGAGACGGAGCACTCCGATTGGAGCGCCGCCTGGACCGCCGGCGGCGGCGTCTCGGTCAGGTTGGGAGGCGCCATAAATCTCTACTTCGCGCTCCAGTACGTGAACCACGGCCGCGTCAGCTACCTGACGGAAGGAGCCATCGTCGACCACGGCGACGGCTACTATTCGTTCACGCCCGTCGAGAGTGACGCCAACTTGCTGTTCGCGCAGTTCGGTATCGCGATCCAGTGAAGGCGGGCGCGAGGGCCGGCCCCGTCACTTCTTCTTCTTCTTCTTCGGCTCGCAGGCGATGACGCCCTCTTCTTCGGCGGGGTCGAAGGCATTGATGTCGCCGATGAAGACCGCGCAGTAGAACTTGTCGGGGCTGCGGTTCTCGTGCTCGGCCCGGGCCGTCCACCCTCTGTTGTTGGCGCGGATCCTAATCACGACGTTCTCGCTGGGGGTGAAGTCGAGCCCATCAGCCGACTTCGCGTAGGTGGCCCCATCTGCGTTGCCGGGGTCATTGGTGAAGTAAACGCTAGACGACGCGTGGTACTCCTCCTGCGCACGGATCAGGTTCCGCAGATCCGATTGCATCGCGGCCAGGTATGCAGCGTTCTTGGACCGATAAAGGGTGGCTGAGGCCATGGCCGCCAGGATGGAGATGATGACGATGGCGGCTAGTAGCTCGACGAGCGTGAAACCTCGCTTTGCCATGACTGGATTGGCCTCCCGGCCGGAAGAATGTGCTGGCGGGGAGTCACGCGGCTGGTCTCAGCAGCGTGAGCAGGACGGGTTTTGCTAGCTGGAGGCCCGCGCGAGTCACCGGAGCCTCGGTCTCTTCGCTCCCGTGCGCGTGTCGCGGCGCGTATCTCCTTGTACACTCTCAGCTGGCCGGGTTCCCTCTCCCCCGTTAGCGAATTGCCGTGGCGAGAGTGTCGCGGTGCCACTGGATCAGCGTCCGCATGTACGTCCCGATGCGGTCCGCGCCGTCGAACCCAGCCGCCCGGGCCGCCGATTCCTCGCGCTCGTCCGGGACGTCGGCGCTGCCGGCGAAGTGCTTGATATCGTGGTAGAATCCGATCGTGTAGAGGTCCCACGCGGCGCCGGCCACACGCGTGAAGATCAGGTTGAGAGGCCGGTCGATCCCCGCCAGGTAGGCGTTCTCCATGTGGCGCTGTTCGAGGAGCAGCTCGCGCTTGCCCGGGAGAGCTAGGAACGCCTCGATATGGAAATAGCCGGCGCCGGCGAAGGCGCTATCCACCATCTCCAGCGCCGGACCCAGGACGTACACTTCCTCGCGCCAGGCAATGCGCGCGTTCAGTTCGCTCTGGAAAACCGCCTCCGAGCGACCCGACGCTTCAGCGGCGCGATCGCGCCGCGCGATCCGCTCTGCCGCGTAGTAGTCGGCAAAGCTGCCCATTGGGAAAAGGAGCAGCAGGTCCCACTGGTCGCCCTGGGTATGGCGCATCCAGTACGGCCGCTCGCCGGCGGTCTCGTAGACCGACATCCTCTCTTTGTAGAGGTCGATGAGCTCGAGCAGTTCGCCCGGGGCCGCTCGCACCAGGAGCGTCCTGTACAGGTAACCGTCGCCCGATTGGGGCGATCCAGCGGCGAGCAGTGCAGCGAGTAGCAAAGCGATCATTGTGTGCCCCCGGACCAGAGGATTGTGCGCCGTAGCATGCTCCGGGCAGCTCACGGCCTGGGTACGATCAGTGGGAGACGACGTCCAACAATCGGGCAGCTTGTAGGTGCGATGTCAAGATGACGCGGTCGAAGCGCTCGGTCAGTTCGAGGGCGCCCCGGGCGGCCTCCCTGGCCGCCGCCTCCAGCTCCGCGTTGTCCACCATGTTGATGACGGGGACGACAGTGGCGCTCCCGGTATTCTTGAGTGCCCCCTCTTCGTGGGTCAGGAGGCGCGCGACGTGGGTGGGAGTGATGGACTCTCCATATTCTGCGCCGGTGACGGTCTCGACTCGTGAGAGACGGTGAGCGACGGTCTCGGTGAGGGGTTCGCCGAACGCTTTCGCCGATACAATTGGAACCACCGTCGCCGCGTCCACCGGGATCAATGGTTCTTCGTCCTCCGGCGCTTTGATCCAGCGCATGCGTGCCCCGTCGCACTTGACCAGCACCACATCGAAGCCTGCGGCGGCCTGGATCTCCGCGATCAGCTCGGGCGCCACGCCTCCGTTGCGCCCCTTCTTCTCGGACGGGTGGGCGAAAGCGACCAGCCGGTGAACCGCCGCTGCTTGAACTACAGCCGCTGCAAGGTCCGCCGCGTCGGCGAGCACCACGCAGGCGCCCAGCGTGCTGGGAAAATGCGTATTGGGTACGGTGCAGGTGAGTCCGACGCGGCCGGGATGCGTCAGCGCGAGATGATAGAGCGTGGTTTTCTTGCCGCCGGCGCCGACGGTGCAGACGGTGCCGGAGCGGGCGGCGAGCAGGTCGATCAGCTCGCTCACGGTCTCACTCCTCCAACAGGGCGGCGTGCACCGAGAGAACGCGCGGCAGGAATCCTCCTATGATCGTCCAGCTCGCGCCGCCGTCCCGGCTGGCGAATAGGTGGCCGCTCGAAGTTCCGAAATAGACGCCACAGGGGTCGAGTCCGTCGGTGTCGATCGCCTCGCGCAGGATC
>JBDHKT010000150.1:0-5423 GCA_039586255.1 Gemmatimonadota bacterium
TCGCTGCACAGTATGTTGGAGGCGGTGCCGCCGCTAATGGTCCCAAACGTCACAACCGCCGGCTGCAGGGGATCGACGCGTCGGGCGACGATCGCTTGTGCGGCGAGGATCACATGGCTGGCGAGCAGCAGCGCGTCTTTCCCTTCGTGGGGTAGCGCGGCGTGGGCGCTCGTGCCGCGGACCGTCCCCAACAGCGTGTCGTTCCCCGCCATCAGTGGGCCCTCGCGAAACAGGACTTCGTGAGCCGGGGACTCGGCGGCGACGTGCAGGCCGACGACGGCGTCGACGCCCGCCATCGCGCCGTCCTCGATCATCCGTTGCGCGCCGCCGACGTTATGCTCATCCGTCATCTCCTCGGAGGGCTGGAAGATCAGGCGAACGTGACCGGGCGGCAGGTCACCGCTTCGCGCGCTCTCCGCCAGGAGCATCGCGGCGCCCAGCAGGCAGGTGACATGCGCGTCGTGACCGCAGGCGTGCATGATTCCGTCGGCCTGCGAGCGATAAGGCACGTCGTTCGTCTCCTGGATCGGCAGAGCGTCCATGTCGGCGCGGAGCGCCACGGTGCAACCGTCCCCGCTGCCGAGTTCGCCGACGCAGCCGGTTACGCCGACTTCGGTCCGCACCTGGTAACCGAGGCCTCTCAGCCGGTCGGCGACGAGTGCGGCGGTGCGGGTCTCCTTGAACGAGAGTTCCGGGTGGGCGTGAATGTCGCGCCGGATCTCGATGAGCTCGGGGGCGAGTGCGTTGGCCCTGGAGAGCAGCTCCATCTTCCTCCCTTGTTGTCTTTTTGCGCGAACCTGCGAAGGTTAGGTTTCTCGGCATACTTCGGCAACGGTGCACCATGGCAGACGATCTGTTCGACTCCAGGCTCACAGAGCATAGGAACCCGAGAACGCGGGACATCGACCTCGCGGACGCGATGGGAATCGTCGATCTCATCAACGATGAGGACGCTTCCGTGCCCGGCGCGGTGCGTGCGGAGCGTGAGCGGATCGCCGAGGCGATCGAGATCGCCGTGGAATGCTTCAAGCGGGGTGGCCGGCTCGTCTATATAGGCGCGGGGACCAGCGGTCGTCTGGGCGTGCTCGATGCGACCGAGTGTCCGCCGACCTTCGGCACCGACCCGGAGATGGTGCAGGGTATCATCGCCGGAGGCGACGCGGCGCTTACCCGCAGTCAGGAAGGCGCTGAAGATCGAACGGAGGATGGGGTCGACGCTATGGACGAGGCGAACGTCGGCTCCGACGACTTCGTCTTCGGCATCGCCACGTCGAGTACGACTCCTTACGTGCGGGCGGCGCTCGCCCGGGCGGCGAAGCGTGGCGCGCGGACCGGGTTCCTCTGCTGTACCGAGCCCGGCGATGAGATGCGGGGACTGGTCGATGTGTGCATCGTGCCGCTGGTCGGCCCGGAGGTGATCGCCGGCTCGACGCGCATGAAGGCGGGGACGGCGACGAAGCTGGTGCTCAACACTTTGACTACCGGCGCGATGATCCGGTTGGGCAAGGTCTACGGCAACCTGATGGTCGACCTGCAGGCCTGGAGCGGTAAGCTGATCGACCGCAGTGCGCGCATCATGATGGCGGCCACGGGCTGCTCTCGGGAAGAGGCGTTACCGTGCATAGAGGATGCGGGCGGCTCGCTCAAGCTGGCCGTCGTGATGAAGAGCGCCGGCGTTAGTGGCGAAATAGCCGCGCTCTACCTCGCCGAGTCGGGCGGCTTCGTTCGCCGGGCACTCGAGCTGGCCCAAACGGTGGATGATTCGGATGATCCCTACCGGCACTATCCGACTGCACCACCGACTGAAGGCAGCGTGGAGCTCGTGCGATCCGCGCTCCTTCGCCTCCTAGACGTCCTTGCCGACCTGACCCCCGATGTCTCCGAGGAACGGTTACGCGAGAGACCGGGCGACGAGAAGTGGTGTGTGAAGGAGCAGATCGAGCATCTGCGCGAAGCCGATTATTTCTTCATCGCCCGGATCACAGCCATCCTGAACGAGGATGGACCCCTCATCGCCGATCGCGACGATGAGAAGGAGAATCTCAAGATCTTCGACAGCGGTGCGCGGGACGCAGCGATCGCCGAACTGACCGAGAGGCTCGGTGAGAGTCGGACCGCACTACTGGAACTTATGGAGGGTGCGGCCGCCGAGAGTTGGGCGCGCGTGGGCCGGCACGAGGCGTTCGGGGCGATCTCTGTCTATCAGTTGCTGCGCCATTGCATCTGGCACGATCACCGTCACCTGGAGGCGATTCGACGCCTCGTAAACGTATAGCACCTTGAGTCTTCGTTATCTGGGCCTCATGTCAGGGACTTCTCTGGACGGCGTCGACGCGGCGCTGGTTCAGGTCGAAGAAAGCGACGGGCGCCTCGGAGCGTACGTCGAAGCCTTCCGCAACACCCCGTACGAAGCGGAGCAGCGTGCTGCGATAGAGGGCGGACTGGCCGGCGGTCCGCGGGAACTGTGCCGCCTCAACGTCGATCTGGGCGTCTGGTTCGCCGACGCGGCGCTCCAGTTGCTGGGTAGCGCCGGCGTGGCGCCCGGCGAGCTGGCCGCGGTCGGCTCCCACGGCCAAACGATCTGGCACGAGCCGCCGCGCGGCAGGGGGGCGGGGGGGGCGGGGGCGGGCGCCACGTTACAGCTCGGCGAGCCGGCCGTAATCGCCGAGCGATTGGGCGTGCCGGTGATCTCGGACTTCCGAGCGCGCGATATCGCGGCGGGCGGACACGGCGCGCCGCTGGTGCCGATTGTCGACCAGCTGCTCTTCTCGACGCCGGGCGGCCGGCGCGCGCTCCAGAATATCGGCGGGATTGCCAACGTGACGCTGCTGCCGCCGGAAGGGTCGAGCGAACCGGTCGTTGCCTTCGACACAGGTCCCGGTGTGGCGGTGATCGACGCCGTGGTCGAGACGGTGAGCGACGGAGTTGAACGGTACGACCTCGATGGGCGTCGTGCCTCGGGCGGCCGGCCGAACGAGAAGCTGGTGGCTCTGCTGCTCGATGACGATTACTTCCGCGGGCAGCCGCCCAAGTCGACGGGGCGCGAGCGCTACGGCGCGGAATACGCGGCGGAAGTCGTTCGTAAGGGGAGCGAGCTGGGGCTGACCGGAGACGACCTGGTGGCCACCGCCACGGCGTTGACGGCTCGCTCGATCGCGAATGCGTACCGCGATTTCTTTGCGGACGCCGCTGCCCCGGACGAGTGCATCGTCTCTGGTGGTGGCGCCCGGAACCCGGCGCTTATACAGATGCTGGTTGATGCGATCGATCCCGTACCGGTCACCGACCTGTCGGCGCTGGGCTGGGATCCCGACGCCAAGGAAGCGGCGGCCTTCGCCATCCTCGCCCACCTTCATCAGAGTGGTAGGCCCGGCAACCTGCCGTCCGTCACAGGCGCCGCCGGCCCCCGCGTTCTCGGGAAGTTGACTCCGCCATGAATCCGGCCCGCCTGGTCTTCCCCGCGATCCGTTGGGGTGACCGCAACGTCGAAAAAGTCTGGCGTGAGGTCCGCCGCAGCCTCGACCTGGGAGTAGGCGGCTTCGTCGTTTTCGGAGGTAGCGTGAGCGGGATGCGTGAACTGGTGGCACGCACCCAGGAGCGGGAGGGCCGTCCTGTGTTGTTCGCCGCCGACCTGGAGCGCGGTGCCGGCCAGCAGTTCGAGGGTGCGACACCGTTGCCGCCGGCATCGGCGCTGGCATCGGCGGACGCCGCGGCGCTACTGGACGCGGCGCGAATCACGGCGCAAGAGGCGGCTTCCGCCGGGGTCGGCTGGGTGCTGGCTCCCGTCGCCGATCTGGATGTCGAGTCGCTGAACCCGATCGTCGGGAGTCGCAGCTTCGGGTCCGAGCCGGCGATCGTGGCGGAACGCGTCCGCGCTTGGGTGACGACGGTTCAAGAAGAAGGCATCCATGCCTGCGCCAAGCACTTCCCGGGGCACGGTCGCACGACCGCGGACTCGCACAGCGAGCTGCCCGCCGTCAAGTGGACGCGCGAGACCCTGGAGGCCGACCTGGCGCCGTTCCGCGCCGCGGTCGAGGCGGAGGTCAGCTCTGTCATGCTGGCCCACGTGAGCTATCCGGCGCTCGACCCCTCGGGCGCGCCGGCCAGCCTGTCGCGCAAAATTGTGCACCTGTTGCGCGGGGAGATGCGGTTCGATGGTATCATCGCCACCGACGCACTGATCATGAAGGCAGTGTCGGCAGCGGCCCGTTCCGAGACGGAGGCGGCTGTCGAGGCGGTGCGTGCGGGGTGCGATGTGCTGCTTTATCCATCGTCACCTGCGGAGACGGTCGCAGCGCTGAAATCGGCTCTCGACTCGAAGGAGCTCGACCGCCGCCAGGTTGCCAGGTCGGCCGAGCGGATCGAGATCGCTGGCCGGACGGCGGACGTCGCCGTCGACGAGGGGGCTCCCGTTCCGAGCCACGCCCGCGCGCTGGAGATGGCGGTCGCGTCGATCAGGAAATTGCGCGGCGTGCTCCCACACCCGATGCCGGGACAGGCGTTCCGCCTCCATATAGTGGACGACGATGTGGTGGAGCTGCCGGAATCGCTGGCCGGGCCGGGCACGACGGCGCCGGACCGCAGCCAGTTGGCGAGGTCGTTGGAGGAGCGAGGCGCCATCACGGTCGGTCAATGGTCAACGGCGCCGGCCATCGACCTGATCGCCGTCTTCTCGGACGTGAGAGGCTGGAAGCGCCGCGCTTGGCTCGCTCCGGAGAAAGCGCGCGAGGTCAACGAGGCTCTCGAGCGCGCGGCGGACGCGACGGTCGTCATCTTCGGTCACCCGCGCCTGGCCCAGCAACTGCCCGGCGCCGACAACGTACTTTGTGCCTGGTGTGGCGACCGGCTCATGCAGGAGTCGGTAGCCGAGCATCTGCTGGGCGGCCCGCTCGGATGAGCGCACTCGACTGGCTGGTAATCGCCGTATACCTGATCGGCACCCTTCTCATCGGCATCTGGTTCTCGCGCCGCGGTGCGAAGAGCTTCGCCGAATTCTTCGTCAGTGGACGCGCGCTCCCCTGGTGGCTCGCCGGAACCTCGATGGCGGCCACCACGTTCAGCGTCGACACACCACTCTACGTCACCGGCCTCGTAGCGCGCCGCGGCATCGCCGGCAATTGGGAGTGGTGGGCATTCGCTATCACTCACGTACTGATGATCTACCTCTTCGCTCGGCTCTGGCGCCGCAGCGAGGTCGTGACCGACGTCGAGCTCACCGAACTGCGCTACGGCGGCAAGCCGGCGGCGCTGTTGCGTGGTGCCCGTGCCTTCATCTTTGCCGTGCCCATCAACTGCATCGGAATGGGCTACGCCATGCTGGCGATGCGGAAGGTGATCGAGGCGCTCGGCCTCTGGGATGCGCTGGCCATCGACTTGCCTGGAGAGCCGCGCCTTTGGATCGTCGTCGCGCTGTCCGTATTCGT
>JBDHKT010000610.1:0-2405 GCA_039586255.1 Gemmatimonadota bacterium
GCTCGCTTATACCGCACTCGAGTTGCACGACTACGGGCGCGTCGATTTTCGCCTCACCAAGGATCAGCAGATCTACGTGATAGAGGTCAACCCGAATCCCTACATCAGCTTCGGCGAGGATATGGCCAATTCCGCCGAGAAGGCGGGCATGGACTACAACCAGTTCATCGAGCGGATCGTGCGCGAAGCGATTAAGCGGTATGAGAAAGCTTAAGTCGGAGACCTGGGTCGCCGGCGATTGCACGCGCTGCGGGCGTCAGTTGCGCCGTTACTGGCACTTCTGCCCCGACTGCAGCAAGCGCCTGACCTGGCGTGACGAGCGCGAGGAGACGGGCTGCGAGTGCTACTACTGCGGCTGGATAGTCTCGGACAGCTTCTGGTTCTGCCCATGGTGCGGCAGGAAGATCGCCGACGAAGCGTCGAGCGACGAGCCGTTGAAGAAGCCGCGCGGCTTTCTCTATCACGCGCGCTGCCCCTATCTGAGCTGCCGGGGCGGCGTGCAGTACCCGATGGACTATTGCCCGTGGTGCGGCCGCCAGCAGCACTGGCCGTTCGACGACGAGTTCGACGGCGAATGCCCCCACTGCGAGGGCGGGGCCGACGACTCGATGGACCACTGCCCCTGGTGCGGGAAGGACGCGACCGGCCGGGACCTGCTGCGGCCGGCGCTGCTGCGCGTGCGCGGCCTGCTCCGCGCCGCGCGCGTCCCCGACTGGGGCTACCGGATTCTCGTACGGCCCGGAGTATCCGGAGTCGATCCCGGTTTCCCCAAAGTCGTCGAGATCGAGCGCCGCTACGTCGAGCGTCGCGACGAGATCTCCTGGCCCAGCCTAGTAGGGCTCATCACCCACGAGCTCGGCCACAGCTTCCTTTCCTACCATTGGCGGTTCGCACGCACGCGACGCTTTCGCAACGCCTTCGGCGATGCCAGCAAGGCCTACCGCGGGGTCGACGAGAGCTGGGTATCCTTCCGCAAGCGGAGCATCTCCGACGCGCCGGTCAACTACGTCACGGCCTACGCGTCGAAGCACCCGCTCGAGGACTTCGCCGAGACTTTCCGCTTCTACGTGATCCGGCGCGGTCGAATGAAGGACCTGCTGGCAGAGATCGGGCGGAAGGGGAAAGGCGTCATAGTATTCGAGAAGTTCTTGACGCTGCATACTTATCTGCAGGAACTGCGACGCAAGAAGCGCAGCAGCTGATTATTACAGTAAGGAAAGCGGGGCCGCTTCCCTGGTCGGGCAGCGACCCCGCTGACTTGGAAGTACTTTCCTCTACTACCCTGCCGTTGCCTGTGGACGGCACGGCGTGGCTGCGTGTCCGAGATCTGGATGGCACGCAGTTGTACAAGCTGCACGTGGGCGAGCAACAGAGACAGGAACTCATCGGGCGACGCCTCCAGGGCCGCCTCGGCCTCCGCGATCGCGGCATTGCTGACGTCGGTCAGCGCCACGACCGGGTTCTCCGGCAGGTCTGGATCGAGGATCACGACCACCAGGCTGAGGTTCACCACGGCCCGTGACAAGGCCAGCGACAGCCGCCAGCGGCCGGCCTCGAGCGCCAGCACCGCGTCGTTGCGGAGATGCACGGCGTGCCTGAGCACACGCTGCTGTTCAGGCGTGAACTCGCCGGGGAGGGCGACCTCCTCGGCCAACTGCAGCGCCATGGTCGCCATGAAGATCGAGTGCTGGGCGTGCCGCACTATCTGCTGGCGCCGGTGATGGACGCGCTCGCGGTGCGCGATCTGCACCGCCAGGACCAGGCGCTCGGTCGCCGCGATTAGATCCTCGTCCAACTGCGACCCCTCGTAAATCGCATACAGCTCTTCCGCGCTCGCCTTGAGCTCGCGGATTCGAGCCAGCAGCTCGGAGGCCTCCTCGTCGACCTGCTCCTCGAGCCAGGTAATGATCTGGTCGACGCGCTCCAGCAGCTGCACGTAAGCTTCCTCGCCGAGGACCAGGACCATCGCTTCGGCGACGAGCAAACGGCCTTCCAAGGCCAGCTGCGCCGCCCGCGGCGTGTCACCACCGATCCAGGCCTGACGCGCCTGGCGGAACTTCTCCCGCGCCTGCTCCAGCAGCGCTCGCGCCTCGTCGGCGGCGTCCGGGTTCGGCTCGGCGAAGAGCGCAGCGCTCGACGGCGCCGGCACGTCCAGGACGCCCGCTATGGCCGCCTCGATGTCGATTATGAGCGCCTCGGTGAGGTCCTCGTCCACCATGAGCTCGAGGATCGTAGCCTCGATCCCGTCGTCCAGACCGAGCACGCTGCTGTCATCGCAGGCCGCCAGGCCGCCCACGAGTGCCAGGGCAAGCAGCGCGTTGATTGTCTGCTTTCTCATTTCTCCCTCCTCTAGGATTCCGCCCTGCTCAACGGGGAAGCCGGGCCTGCTGACCCGATTACGGTCT
>JBDHKT010000611.1:0-2005 GCA_039586255.1 Gemmatimonadota bacterium
CAATGAACGGCACGATCTCGAACAAGCTCGTACTCGCCGGTATCGCCCTGCTGATCGCCGTCGGCGCCTGCGCGCCCGCCGACCAGATCGACGAGGCGGCGGAAGCGGCGATGGAAACCGTGGCACCATCGAGCTCGCTCACGAGTTTCGCTCGCAGGACCCCCAGCGCCTCCCTGACCGGCTCGTCAGCCACGGACTACGCGAACTGAGCTCCACCGAACGGTGCGCGGGAGCCGCAGGTGCCGCCGAGCGTAATTTGGAGCGCGCCGGCGGCGCAGCCGCCGTGCCTGCAATCGAGGCGCGCGACATGGAGCGAGGTGGTCCTGCGGCGACCAGGCCGGCTCGACGCTCTCTACACGAACAACGTCAGGGCCAGAACAACGTTGGTAGACAGGTTCCAGATGACGTTCGCTCCCAGTGCCGGTATCGGCACCGGTTCCCGCGGCTGCCTGAACGCCCAGCCCAGCGGCTTCGGCAGGAGGATCAGGCTGGGCAGCATGGCGACCAGCGATAGCGTTGGCAGGTAGTCGAGAGCCACTGCCGCGATCAATGAGACCGGCACCAGGATGGCGAAGAGAGCGTAGAGGATCGCAGCCTTGGGGCGACCGAGTAGCAGCACCAGGTTCCTGCGTCCCCCCTTCCGGTCCGCAGCCTCGTCGGGGAATTCGTTCAGGAGCAGCAGGTTGAAGGTCATGAAGAAGGCCGGCAGCGAGGCGCGTGCCGATCACCGGCAACGCGCCCAAGCCGAGTCCCGCGAACAGCTCGCCGACGTAGGTCCGCGCCAGGAACCCGCTGTAAAAGAAGGTCGCCAGAGCGCCGACGGCGAGGATGGGGATGAGCTTAGTGCCGACGATCGTCAGAAAGTAAACGCCGACGGCGATCCCGATCATGCCGCCCGCGAGTCCCGTTGCGACCGCCTTGCCGTAGCTCAGCTGCCCGGCCGGCAGCGTGCCGCTGCCACCGCTGAACGGCGTGCGCTCCGTGTTGAAGTCGATCCCCGTCCTGTAGTCGCTGGCCTCGTTCAACGCGTTCACGGCGACGTGAATGCCCACGAGACCGAGCAGCGCCAGCCCGGCCAGGGCCCAGTCGTGCCGATCCAGGTAAGCTGCAGCGCCGGTGCCGGCGGCAACGAGGGTGACGGGGAGCAGCAGAAACGGTGCCCGGGCGACGCCGGCGATGGCGGAAACGCTCATTTGTCCTCCCTCCCTGCGGCTTCAGAATGAACGCAGCTTATCGCTCGCGGCGCGAAACGCAAGAGTCGGCGGCCGCGCGTCTGTTCCTGGCAGGCAGCTCGACCAAGCACCATATTGGACGCTCGCTTCACAGACCCGCAGAACGGAGGTGCGTATGATCAAACGCCCCGATCCATCGGAGTACTACGAGTACTACGGCCGCTATGTGGACCTGGTCCCGGACGGCGACATACTCGTGATCCTAGCCGCCGAGATGCAGCGGACGCTGGACGTGCTCGCCGGTGTGGGCCCCGAGCTGGCGGACTACCGTTACGCGCCGGAGAAGTGGAGCGTGAAGGAGGTCATCGGTCACGTCATCGATGCGGAGCGGCTGTTCGGATATCGCGCCCTCCATTTCGCCAGACGCGATCCCGCCCCGCTTCCGTCGATGGAAGAGAACGACTGGGCACAGGCCTCGAACGCGGCCGCGCGATCGATACAGTCGCTCGCAGGCGAGTTCGAGTTGGTGAGGCGATCGCACATCGCGCTCTTCAAGAGTTTCGATGAGGAGTTGAGCACGCTTAGCGGAACGGCGAGCGGCTACAAGTTTTCGGTACGCACCTTCCCGTACCTTATGGCTGGCCATGAGATGCACCATAGAGGGGTGCTGCTGGAACGCTACCTGTAGCCGGTAACCGGTAGCCGGTAAGTTCGAACGCTCGAAGTTCCAAGGACCGGCTACAGGCTACCGGTCACTGGCCACCGGCCCCCAGACGGTGTCTCCGAATCCACTCCTCCACTTCCTCCGGCACCAGGAGCATGTCGGCGATGGC
>JBDHKT010000151.1:0-5359 GCA_039586255.1 Gemmatimonadota bacterium
GAGCCACGAAGGCGCGACGCGCGCCCCGCACGATCAGCAAAAATGTAACGACTCGATTCCATGAGCAGGGAACGATTCGATCAAATCACCACATTTTCAGCGACCTGTTAGTCAATTAGTCATGGATTCGCGAATTCCCAACCCCAATCACGAATGGGCTTCCTCGGCCGCGCCGTAGTACGGGCCGCCGTCTGGGCGGCCGGCGTCTACTACCGGTTCGAGCGTGCCGGCCCCGGCCTGCCCGACGGTCCCGTCCTCATCGTCACCAACCATCCCAACATGCTGCTGGACCCGCTGCTGGCGCTGAAGGCGGCGGGGCGCCGAGTCCGCGTCCTGGCCAAGGCGCCCCTGTTCGAGATCCCCTTCTTTGGGCACGTGCTGCGGTCCGTCGACACGCTGCCGCTCTACCGGGTCCAGGACGATCCGGAGGTGCTGGGACGCAACAAGCTGGCATTCCAGGAGGCGACGGAGACGCTGCGCGCCGGCGGCACGCTGCTGACCTTCCCGGAGGGGGGGAGCCACACGTCGCCCGGGCTGGGGCCGCTGAAGACGGGCGCCGCGCGGATGACGCTGGCGGCGGAGGAGAGCGCCGACTGGCAACTCGGGGTCAGGGTCGTGCCCCTCGGCCTCACCTACCATCGCAAGCACCGCTTCCGCAGCCGCGTCGTCGCCGGCACCGGCGAGCCCATCGTCGTCGCCGAGTGGCGGCGCGCCTACGAGACCGATCGGCCCGCGGCGGTGCGCTCGCTCACCGCGGCCATCGCCTGCAGCCTGGAGAAGCAGACGCTCAGCCTGTCCGACGAAAGGGACCGCAGGCTGGTCGAGACGGCGGACGTGCTCTACGCCCGGGCCCGGGGCCTGGCCCGCCCGAGGCAGCGAGAACCGCTGGGGGCGCGGCTGCCGCGCCTGCAGCGCTTCGCCGCGCTCTTCGCCTGGCTGCGGGTCGCCGACCCGGAACGCTACGCGCGGCTGACGGGCGCGCTGGGCGCGTACCGCCGCCGGCTCGAGCGGCTGGGTAGCGGCGAGGCGGACGTGCCGGCACGCTACGAGGCGGGGCGCGTCGCCCGCTACGTCGTGCGCCAGGGGACCGCGCTCGGCCTGGGCCTACCGCTGGCGGCGCTGGGAACGATCGCATGGTATCTTCCCTTCTTCGTCACAGGACTGATGGGCCGGTGGCTCAAGCCCGCGATCGAGAGCGTCGCCACGGTGAAGCTCTTGACCGGGATCGTCGCCTACCCGGCGACCTATCTGGGGTGGATCGCGCTGGCCGCCTGGGCCGCCGGGCCGTTGGCCGCCGTCCTCACGGCGCTGGCGCTGCCGCCCCTAGGCTTCGCCGCCCTGGCCTGGCGGCATCGCCGAGCCGAAGTCTGGGAAGACGTGAAGCTCTTCCGACAGGTCGTTCGCCGGCCCTGGGTGCGCGAGCGGCTGGCGCACCAGCGCTCGAAGCTGGCCGCACAGCTTGACGAACTGGAGGCCGAATGGAACAGGGAGCAGGAGGCGCGGACGGCGGCGGGGCGGCCGCCCACCTGAGCAACGGCGCAGAGGTAGGTGAAACGGGCGTCGGCGCACCGCCGGTGCGGCGTCGCGAGATCTGGTCGTGGTGCTTCTACGACTTCGCCAACTCGGCGTTCACCACGCTCATCGTCACCTTCATCTTCAGCGAGTTCTTCGCCCGGGTGATCGTCGGCGATAAAGTCGCGGGCACCGTGCTCTGGACGCGGGCGGTCAACATCTCGGCGATCATCATCGCGCTGTCGATGCCGGTGCTAGGCGCTATCGCCGACTCGTCCGGTCGCAAGAAGACCTTCCTGCTCGTGGCCACGATCCATACGCTCGTCTTCACGGCGCTCCTCTTCTTCATGGGACCGGGGATGGCGACGCTAGCCGCGGTCATCTTCATCGTGGCAAACGTGGGTTACGAAGGCACACAGGCGGTCTACAACGCCTTCCTGCCGGAGATCGCCGACTCGAAGAACATGGGCCGCATCTCGGGTTACGGCTGGGCACTGGGCTACATCGGCGGCCTCGTCGCTCTGGTCATCGCGCTGATGATGGTCGAATCGTGGCTGCCCGAGGACGGCTACCTGAACGTGCGGTCGACCAACCTGTTGGTCGTTGCTTGGTACGCCGTGTTCTCCGTGCCGATCTTCCTCTTCCTCCGCGAACGGGCGCGGCCCACACACAAGCCGGGCCGAGCCTACGTCAGGGAAGGGTTCGTGCGTGTCGCCGATACTTTCCGGCATCTGCGGCGCTATCGCGAGGTGGCCAAGCTGCTCGTCGCCCGCCTGATCTACAACGACGGATTGGTCACGATCTTTGCGATGGGTGCCATTTACGCCAGCGCCGTGTTCGGCATGGAGACGGCGGACGTGATCAAGCTGGGGATCACGCTCAACGTCTGCGCCGCCGTCGGCGCCTTCGCGCTCGGCTTCGTCGACGACTGGATCGGCGGCAAGTGGACCATCGCCATCACGCTCGTCGTCCTTGCCATCGCAGCGGTCATCGGCGCCACGGCCCCGACGCGCACCGGGTTCTGGGTCGCCGCCGTGGGGATCGGCCTGATGGTGGGACCCAACCAGGCGGCGAGCAGGAGCCTCTTGGGCGTGATGATCCCGGAGGCCAAGCAGGGCGAGTTCTTCGGCTTCTTCGCCTTCTCCGGCAAGCTCGCCTCCGTGGCCGGGCCGTTCACTTACGGCGCAGTCGTCGCCGCCACGGAGAGCCACCGGGCGGCGATGGCCTCGATCATCGCGTTCTTCGTCGTCGGCTTTGTGCTGCTGATGCTGGTAGATGAGAAGGGCGGGATCGCGGCAGCGAAGACGGGATTGGACAGCGCATTGGATATCGATGATCCATCGTTGAAGTAGAATTCGGGCGTCGATCATCGGCTGTCGACTATTGACTATTGAATACAACATGCGAACCGCAAAGCGTACCCACACATTCACCGAATCGGTGATCCGCGAGATGACCCGCGTCGCCAACCAGCACAGCGCCATCAACCTCGCCCAGGGCTTTCCCGACTTCGCGGCGCCCGACCTGCTGAAGGAGGCGGCGGTCGAGGCTATCCGCGCCGACATCAACCAGTACGCCATCACCTGGGGCACGCCGCGGCTGCGGGTGGCGCTGGCCGAGAAGTACCGGCGCTTCTACGCGATGGAGGTGGACACCGAGCGCGAGATCGTCGTGACCTGCGGCGCCACCGAGGCGATGGCGTCGGCGATGCTGGCGCTGGTAGATCCCGGCGACGAGGTCATCATCTACGAGCCGTTCTACGAGAACTACGGGCCCGATTCGATGCTCTGCGGTGCCAGGCCCGTGTTCGTACCGACGCGCCAGGACGGCGGACCGGACCTCGATGCGACGGCTGCCGGCTTTAGCGATCGCACCCGTGGCATCATCATCAACACCCCGAACAACCCGACGGGTCATGTATTCGCACTCGACGAGCTGGAGACGATCGCGCGGCTCTGCATCGAGCACGACGCGCTCGCCTTCACCGACGAGATCTACGAGCACATTCTGTATGAAGGCGAGCATGTGCCGATCGCGACCATCGAGGGGATGCGCGAGCGGACCGTAACGGTGAGCGGCGCATCGAAGACCTTCAGCGTCACCGGCTGGCGGATCGGCACGATCGTGGCGCCGGCCACCCTCACCGACGCCATCAAGAAGACCCACGACTTCCTCACCGTCGGCGCGCCAGCGCCGCTACAGGAGGCGTGCGCCGCCGGGATCGAGGGGCTCGACGAGTCATATTATAGGCAGCTCGCCCAAGACTACCGCCGCCGGCGCGATGTGATGTACGACGGGCTCATCGCCGCCGGCTTCTCCTGCCGGCCGCCCGCCGGCTCCTATTACATACTCGCCGACTTCTCCAAGCTCAGCGACCTGCCCGACCACGAGTTCGCCGTCTGGCTGGCACGCGAGTACGGCGTCGCCTCGGTGCCCGGCTCCAGCTTCTACAGCGATCCGGCAGACGGACGGACGCAGGTGAGGTTCGCCTTCTGTAAGACGATCGAGACGTTGGAACAGGCGGCGGGGCGGTTGGCGGTGCTGGCGACTCGGGGATCAAGCTCCACCGCCGGAAGTTCCACTTAGGTCGGAAACCCCAGCCCTCGCGCGACCGCGCCTTGCCGATCGTCGAGGGTGATGAACGAGATCTCGCTCGGAGTCTCGATCAGGTAGAGCGCGCACGCCACGTGCCACAGATCCGCGCCACGCAGGTACCCGACCGCAAGCGCCTGGCCGATCTCATGGCTCAACGGTCGATCGGGTAAGACCCAACTGATCCAGCTGAGAAGCTGCGCGTCGGGCTGCACGTCCTCGCGTGCGAATGACGCCCAGAGCTCCGCCTCGAGAAGGTTTGAGGAGACCAACTCGTCGAATCCCTCGAGCCTCCTGGCGAGGACCGACGAGTTCGGTTCGCCGAACGCGATGGCCACCAGACAGGACGTGTCGATGTAGGCGACCTTCATGCGTCGCGATCGTCTAGGAAACGCTCCAGCGCACCGGGCCTGCGAGCCACACGCCGAAGCTCGCCATGTCGCTCAGCGGCTCGTACCAGGATCCCGTGATCGGCGAGCCGGCGAAACCGCTGCTCGAGGCTCTCGCCGCCCTTGGGAAGCGGCCGGATCTCTGCCACGAGCTCGCCGCGATACGTGACGGTGACCGTCTTACCTTCGCGAACCTTGCGAAGGATCTCGGAGAACCTGGCTTTTGCTTCGTAGGTCGAGTAGACGTCGCTCATGGAAGGAAGGTAATCAGACTAGTCAGACTAGTCAAGATGCTCCGCACCTCACCTTCCAGCGCCGGTTGCCAGAGCGGGCCCTCCCGCCCCATTCTGATCTCGAACGATTTGCCTCGTGCGGGCCCTTTCACCAGCGGCGGTATCGTTTCTTGGCGCCCCGCTGTGCCTGGAAGGGAGTGCAGCATGAGCGGTCTGCGGTCCCTGCTGAAGAGCGAAGATTGGATGTCGCTGTGGATCGGGCTTCTGATCTCCGCATTGTCGGTGGTGCTCCTCCTGGGGGCCGACATCCTGGGTTGGGCGGTGAAGACCAATGTGTGGACCACCGTTGGCCAGGCGCTGCAGCCCGTCTCCGAGGGTTATGCCGGCCTGGGCGGAGGACTAGCTCTGCTCCTCACCTTCCTCTTCCTTCTGGTGATCATGACGGTGGCGGCGAAGGCGCTGGAGGCTCACGTTCCTCGCTTTGCCATCGGATTCACCGTCATCTTCGTCATCTCCTACATCTGCTGGTTTCTGGGACACTACGCCTACATCGCCGCGACCCCGGACAAGCTGGATGCACTGGGCATCGGCTGGTCGATGAACCTCACCGGGGAGGCGGGCTACATCTTCGCC
>JBDHKT010000152.1:0-5339 GCA_039586255.1 Gemmatimonadota bacterium
ACTTATAGGGAGCTTTGTAAAGTATTATTCGCCCTCAGGTCGGTCAAGTAAAGCGTGCACTTCTTCACGGCCTATCGCTCGTCCCTCGGGCCCTTCCTTGAGCAGTGTGAAGAGCAGCCGGTCACGCTCGTGTCGCGGCAGGCGGCGCAGCCAGTCATCCTCTCCGGCCGGCGGCCACTGGAACCAGACGGCCAGGACCCAACAGAGGATGGCCAGGAAGGCGAGGGCCTGGGTGACGGGCCGGCTGGGGACGTAGGCAGCCACCAGCCCCTTGAGCCCTTCGCCCAGAGGCCTGAGATCGATGATAGGGGTATGCGGCAGCTCTGTCCGAACCCAGACAAAAGGCAGGACGGAGTACTTGAGGGCCGCCAGGGCCAAGGCGACCAGGCCGAGAGCCAACATCACGCGGGTCCGGTGGACGGTGTAGCTGGCGTTCCAGGCGGCGTAGAGAAGGAGACCCACGACCACCCACTCGAGCACGCCCGGCGGTGGCAGCAGCAGCGAGACCACCTGGGCGGTGGCCGCGGCTCCGTAGATCAGTACGGCCGTCCCCCAAGCGTCCCGCGGCCAAGACAGCGCACCGGTCCCCAGCAGGACATATAAGATGAGGAGGGCCGCCAGCCCGTCGACGACCCCAAAGAGCTGGTACTCCACCCCGGTCGCGGTGACCCTGAGGCCGGCGAAGAAGAAGGTCAGGATGAACAGGGCGCTGACACCGAAGGCGGCCGCCGGGGTCCAGTCCCGCGAGCTGCGAGCGCTCATTCCGGACATCTCCCGGCCAGCGGCCGCTCGAGTACCGCCTCGAGCTCCTCGACATACTCGTTGATCTGGGCGCGGCGCCGGGTTGGTGCGATGCCCACGACGCACGCCCCGACCCGCTCCGCCCAATCCAGGGCCTCGAGGCTTCTCCCGAGCCCGAAGCGGCCGCCGCGTCCTCGCGCCAGGTGCCTCCAGCCGAGCTCCAGATAGGTGTCCGACAGGCCATCGTTGGCCGCCCTCTCCTCTCTGGGGCCGGGCGCGCCCGCGCTCGCCCGCGCGTAGGCCCGCAGGCTTCGCCTCAGCAGATAGTCGGCGAGGCTATCGGCTCCGATCTCCAGCGCCCGGCCCGCCCGACCATACAGCCGCTCAGCGTCCCTCAGGTTCGGCCCAAACGCCTCCCCATCCACCGCCAGCACCAGGCGGTCACCGAAATCTCTCGGGCTCTGAGGCTCCACGATGTAAGCCGCCGACACCGCCAGGCTGAGTACCAGGAGACCCGCGACGGCGGCCACGTTCCGCCAAACCTGCCCATCACGGAGCAGCCGAAGAGCCTCCACGTTCCGCGGTCGTCTCTCTTCCTCTGTCATGAGTATCGCCGTTCACCCACTTCCCCGGGCACTCCCAGGGGCTACTGTGAATAGGCCCGAGTCCTGAACCCAGGTTGCTCCCACTATCATATTGTGCAAGCGACCGCTCGTCACCTACCAATGGCAATAATAGTACGGGAATTCTCGAACGTGCATCATGGGACCAGTGCAACAGGGGAGGTGGGGAAGCCAGAAGTGGTTCTATACCTCCCTACCTCCCCTGTTGCACTGGTCCCTTGCTCGACATTCGAGAATTCCCACACAAAAAAAAACCCCGGGTGGCCGCGTGCCAGGCTGGCGCCGACTCCCGCCAAGTCAGACGCTTCAAAAAGCTCAGGCACACAAGCCTACCCCGGGGCATCTATCGTGAGCCAGGGTCATTCGATCACAGCGCCCGCTGACCTCCCCCCTATGTCCTTGCCTATTGTAAAAAAAGCGGACTGACCTGCGATCGAACGACCACCGGCTCTATTCTCTCGAGCTCCAAGTACTGCTCACACACCTTCTCTCGGTTTTCAAAGCCGGGCGCCCATCCCGGCGCTGCCCATCCGGCCCGGCTGGCGAATCCTAGAGGCAAGCCGTGTGCCTAACACGGCTGATCCGCATAAGAACATGTACAGCAAAGGATTACGTGGCACGACCCACAACGGCTGCCGGTGCCTCGGACCCCCCTGTTCGGTCAGCTTGACCTCAGTACCAAGGACATTTTGACCGAAACCCCTTGTCAGGGACCCGCCTGGGGCGTAACTTACGCTCACCCCCCTCGCTCCCTCCCCTGTACCTTCGAATGGAGCGCCGTTCAGTCATAAGCACTGATTCCGGGACAGCAGAGCTGCTGCGCCGTATCGGCGATTTGGTCATCGGGGCGGCTGAGTGTGATTTGTCGGACACTTTAGCCGCCTGTGCCGAGGACCTGGAGGTTCGATCCGCCATCTGGATAAAGGCAGATGGGGCGACCGAACTGCTTTGCGCCCACCCTGCCGAAGGACTCGAGATCGAAGGGCTGGGGGGGCGGGTGGCGGAGTGGGCCGACTCGCTGACCGAGCCGCTATTGAGCCGGGAGGAGTTGAAGGAGGGCGACGGCCTCTGGCGAAGCAGCCGCTCGCAGCAGGCCTGGCCGCTTGACCTGGAGGGTGGGGAGCGGGCGATCTGGGTGGTGGAGTCCGATGCGGCGGAGCCACCGGACATGTCGGCTCTGGCTCCACTTATGCGCGTGGCCCTCACGCTGATACGAGCCCGGCAGCTACAGGCCGACCATGAGGTTCAGCTCCGTGATCTGCGCTCGGCCCAGGAGCTAATGGGTCATATCGTGGACGCGCTTCCGGTCGGTCTCTACGTGGTGGACAAGGAGTACCGGATCGTGGCGTGGAACCGCAAGCGGGAGACGGGCACGCAGGGCGTGGCGCGTGAGGACGCCATCGGCAAGTCGGTGTTCGAGGTGCTGTACCGGCAGCCGAAGGAGCAGCTGAGCGAGGAGCTGCAGGAAGTATTCGCCACGGACGAGATCCGGCGCTATGAGGTCGAGTCGAGCGCGTCTGGGGAGCGCCGCTTCTACCGGCTGACGAAGGTCCCGATGTACGTCTCGGGCACCGAAGAGGTCACTCACGTGATCACGGTGGGCGAAGACGTGACGGAGCAGAAGCGGATAAGCGAGCGGATCTGGCACGCCGAGAAATTGGCGTCGCTGGGACAGATGGCGGCGGGCGTCATGCACGAGATCAACAACCCGCTGGCTACGATCGCCGCCTGCGTCGAGGCGGTCCGCGAGTACGCGGACGAGCACTCGGAGCACGCCGAATTCCTGTCGATGATCGACACCGAGGTCGACCGCTGTAAGCGGATCGCTCGCGATCTGCTGAGCTTCAGCCGACCGCCTCCCAGCGAGAAGGGGCCGGTCGACGTTCAGGACACGGTCGAGGATACTCTCAAGCTCCTCATGCACCACGACCGCTTCAAGAAGATCCGCGTCCAGCGCGAGTATGTGTACGACCTGCCGCTGGTCTGGGCGAACTCGGAGCGCTTGGTCCAAGTCTTCGTGGCGCTGGCGCTCAATTCGTTGGACGCGATGGAAGACGACGGCGAGCTGAGGGTGCGAACGGAGGTCCTGGACGAGGCTGGCAGAGAAGAGGTCGCGATCTCGTTCATCGACACGGGCTGCGGCATACCGGAGTTGGACATCCCGAAGATCTTCGAGCCTTTCTACACCTCGAAGATGCCCGGCAAAGGAACGGGGCTCGGCCTATCGATCTGCTACGGGATCATTCAGGAACACGGCGGCCGTATCGAAGTCGATTCGACCATCGGCGCCGGCAGTAACTTCCGGGTCGTCCTCCCGGCCTATCGGGGGGAGATCACGGACGAGGAAGAATCGCAATCGGGGGGGTAGACCGTGGCTGAAACGTCAATCAGGATTCTCCTGGCGGAGGACGAACGGAACCTCTCTCGGATCCTGGAGACCCAGCTCCGCAAGAAGGGATTCGAGGTCGAGGTCGCGTACGACGGCCGTCAGGCGGTGGAGTTGCTCAAGGACAGCGAGTTCGATGTCGCGCTCGTGGACCTCGTGATGCCCGAGTTGGACGGCATCGGGGTGCTACGCCAAGCGGTTGAGCTCGACGCCCCACCCGAGATCGTGATCGTTACGGGTAACGGCACGGTCGAGACAGCGATCGCGGCTATGAAGCTGGGCGCCTACGACTACGTGACGAAACCCTGCCGAGTCGCGGAGCTCGAGATGCTCGTGCGGCGCGCCTTCGAGAAACGACAGCTCGCCGTCGAGAACGTCCGACTGCAGACGCGGCTGTCGAAGCACGAAGAGTTCCCGGAGATCGTCACCGCCAGCGCCGCAATGGAGGAGGTCCTCGAGCTGTCCCGTAAGGTCGCCGCGTCCGACAGCGCGGTGCTGATTTACGGGGAAAGCGGCACCGGCAAGGAGCTGGTGGCACGAGCGATACACCGGCTTTCACCGCGGGCCGACGGCCCACTGACCGACATCAACTGCGCCGCCATCCAGGAGAACCTGCTCGAGTCGGAGCTGTTCGGGCACGAGCGGGGCGCCTTCACCGGCGCGATGACGCGCAAGCTGGGGCTATTCGAGCTCGCCGACGGCGGGACTCTGTTCATGGATGAGATCGCCGAGCTGGCGCCGCGCCTTCAGTCCAAACTCTTGCGGGCACTGGAGATGGGCGAGTTCTTCCGCGTCGGCGGCACTCAGAAGGTGAGCACCGACATCAGGCTGCTGGCAGCGACCAACCGCGACCTCGATGTCGAAGTCGCGGAGGGCAACTTCCGGGACGACCTCTTTTATAGGATCAACACGCTGACCATTCAGATCCCGCCGCTACGCGACCGCCCCGATGACATACCCGTTCTGGCACGGCATTTCCTGAAGAAGCAGCTCAGCGCGAATCCGCCGGAGCTCACCGACGAGATTCTCGAGGCGTTCGCCTCCTACCAGTGGCCGGGCAACGTTCGCGAGTTGAAGAATATCATAGAGCGCCTGGCGATCCTACGCGCCGGCCAAGAGATCCGGCCCCAGGACCTGCCGCGCGACCTGGCTCACGGTCGCCGCAGCGATGGCGGCGGCTCGCTGCTCGGACACGATGTTTCGCTGGAGGACTTGGAGCGCGCCCATATCGAGGCCGTGCTGAAGCGAGAGAACTGGCACCAGGGGCGGGCGGCGGACACGCTGGGGATCTCGGCGAAGACGCTGTATCGGAAGATCCGGACGTACGGGCTGGAGAGGCCTGATTGAGGCCGGTGACCGGTGACCGGTAGCCGGTAGTCGGTTGTCTGAACGACGATGGCCAGCGCGGTCCAATCCACGACCCGCTGGCCATTCTTAATCTCCTACCGATCACCGGCTACTGACTGCCGACTACTGACTACCGTTCAGTCGCTTCCTCGCTCAGCACCGACACCTCGTTGTCGACGACCTGCACAAAGCCGCCGGAGACCTGGAAGTGCCGCGTCCCTTCCTCGGTAACGATCCGAAGC
>JBDHKT010000153.1:0-7233 GCA_039586255.1 Gemmatimonadota bacterium
GATCCGGCGGCGCTCCAGATGTCCAGGAACTCACCGAAGAAGACCATCCCCCAGATCGCCACGAGCACGATCTGCGAATAGCCGATCGTCATCGCTCGCGCGGCGGGCTCCAGGCTCAGACCACGCGTGAGGAAAACCTGACCGATCAGAGTGCTGACGCCGACGCCGAGCAGGACGAGCCACTCCCAGCCCTGAGGCAACTGAAAGCTCGGCCAGAACGGAGCGCTCGCGGGGATTATCACGAGTGGGAAGTAAAAGACGATGACCAGCGGGTGCTCCGTCTTGCTCGCCTCGCGGACCGCCACGTAGACGCCGGCCGCGAGGAACGCGCCGAGCAACGCGGCGCCTACGCCCAACAGGTCGGTCTCGGCGGCGGCGGCGCCACCGAACAGAAAGCCGGGCCGCGTGATGAGGACGACGCCGGCGAAGCTCACCGCTATCGAGGCGACGATCCGGCCCGTGACCGGTTCACGGAGCAGGAGAGCGGCGAGCAGTGCGGTCCAGAGCGGGCTGGTGAAATGGAGGACCGTGGCCTCGGCGATGGCAATCCGGGTGAGAGCGAAGTAGAAGCAACTCATCGCCGCGAAGCCGATCAAGCCGCGCAGTACCAGGAGCCAGCGTCGGTTCCCCCAAAGCGGGATCCCAGCGCGCCGGACCAGCCAGTAGCTGAGCACGAGGCTGACAACGCCGCGGCTGAAGACGATCTCCTGGACAGGTAGCCGCTGCCCCGCCAGCTTCACCAGCACGCTCATCAGACTGAAGAAGAGGGTACTGGCGAGGATGTAGCGCACGCCCGAGGGCAGAAAGCCGCGTATACCAGAGCCGGTCATTCGCTCAATCTAGTGGCGTCGAGTGCTTTGGATACGGGGCCGGCGGACCGCGCGCCTCCCTTGTCGGGCATCCGGGCCGCGCCTTAGCTTCATGCGCAGATCAGCCGCGGAGTGGTGCATGGGAGATATTCTAGGTGTCAAGAAGTTCGGCCGCCGCGTGGCGGCCCAAGCCAGGGGCCGTCCCGGGTGGCTTTCCAACATCATCTGGCACATCAACAGCTACTTCGTCACCAACATGACCGTCACGCTCGCCTGGATCTTCTTCCGCGTCTTAAACCGAACCACTGTGATCGGCAAGAAGAACGTGGGCGACGACCCGAACACGCTCCTGCTCTCCAACCACCAGTCGATGATCGACAGCATGCCGGTGGGGATCGGCGCCTTCTACCCGAAGTCGTGGATCAGGCCCTACCTCGTGCCCTGGCATCCGGCGGCGCGGGAGAACTTTTTCAAGAACCGGCTCATCGCCTGGTGGTCCACGCACACGCGCTGCATCCCGGTAAGGCCGGGCCGACGCGACCTGCACGCACTCCGCAAGATGATGGAAGTGCTGCCCAAAGGGACGATCATCCTCTTCCCCGAAGGGACACGCAGCCGCACCGGCGACGTCGGGGAGGGACGGCCGGGGGCCGGGCTGCTCGCACTGGCGACCAAGCCCCGGTTGATCCCGGTCGCGATCGATGGCATGCAGGACCTGCTGCCCATCGGCCGCACCTTCCCCAGGATCGGACAGCGCATCTACATCAAGTACGGCGCGCCGATCGACTACTCCGAGCTGGACTCGCAGCCGCGCACGCGCGAGACGGCCCAGGCCCTGGTGGACAAGGTGATGGTGGCAATTTGCGCGCAGCATGAGGAGATTCGCCGCCTGCGCACCGAGAAACGCCGCAAGGCGTAGCCGGCTGCTGGCAGCCCCGGTCTCACAAACCCTAACAGGCAGGTTACCATGCGGCTCGTTTCGCTGTCGCTGCTCATAGTACTCCTGACCGCCTGCGATCGAGGCGGCCGGGACCAGACCGCTGCCGCGCCCGAGCTTCCACCCGGCGCCCAGGCGATGTCGCTCTCCGGCGAAGCGCTCTACCCGCCCGAGATGTCCGAGGAGGCGCGGCGAGACCGCGAGGCCAGGCTGGCCGAGGCGCAGGCCAACTACGAGGCCGACCCGGACGACGCCGACGCCATCATCTGGCTCGGCCGCCGCACCGCCTACATGAGCGAGTACCGGGAGGCCATCGCGATCTACAGCGAGGGGATCGCCAAGCACCCCGACGACCCCCGCATGTACCGTCACCGCGGCCACCGCTACATCACGGTGCGTCAGTTCGACGACGCGATAGCCGACCTCGAGCGTGCGGCGCAGCTCGTCGCGGGCACCGACGACGAGGTCGAGCCCGACGGCATGCCCAACGCCCGTAACAACCCGACCAGCACGCTGCACTCGAACATCTGGTATCACCTGGGGCTCGCCTACTACCTGAAAGGCGACTTCGAGCACGCGCTGCGCGCGTACCGGGAGTGCATGACGATGTCGGGTAACCCGGACATGCTCGTGGCAACCTCGCACTGGCTATATATGACGCTGAGACGGCTGGGCCGCGAGGACGAGGCGGCGGCAGTCCTCGATCCGATCGACGCCGAGATGGACATCATCGAGAACGATACCTACCACGTGCTGCTGCTCATGTACAAGGGTGAGCTCGATGCCGAGACGCTGCTGGCAGAGGCGCAAGCGGCCGACGGGATCGAGAACGCCACTCTGGGCTACGGGATCGGCAACTGGCACTTCTACAACGGCCGCCTGGAACAGGCGGAAGGCGTCTTCCGTAGTGTGCTCCAAGGACCACAATGGGCAGCCTTCGGATACATCGCCGCCGAAGCGGACGTGCAGCGCACGTGATCCACAGCTTAGCCACAACCGTCAACGTATGAGGTCTCCGATGCGGACACTTCGGTTACTATCCGCCATCGCGCTCGTAGCGCTCTCGGCAGGAGCACTACAGGCGCAGATCGACGCCCGGATGCTCCGGCAGCCGGACGTTTCGAATACGCACATCGCCTTCGTCTACGCCGGCGACATCTGGGTCGTCGCCAAGAACGGCGGAACGGCGCAGCGCCTCAGCTCGCCGAACGGCGAGGAGTCGGTCCCCCGCTTTTCTCCGGACGGCTCGACCATCGCCTTCACCGGCAACTACGACGGTAACGCCGACATCTACACGATCCCGACGATGGGCGGCGAGCCGGTGCGCATCACACATCACCCGATGGGCGATCGTGTCGTCGACTGGTACCCGGACGGAAACGATATCCTCTACGCGTCGTCCATGGAGAGCGGCCGCCAGCGGTTCAACCAGTTCTATCGGGTGGCCAGGAACGGCGGCCTGCCCGAGAGGCTGCCGCTCGCCCACGCCGAGTACGGTGCCATTTCCCCGGACGGCGAGTGGCTCGCCTTCATTCAGATCGAGCGTGACTCGCGGACATGGAAGCGCTATCGCGGCGGTCGCGCGCCGGAGATCTGGCTGTTCAACCTCGACGACCACACCTCGCGCAACATCACGGCGAGCGACGCGAACGATGCGCATCCCATGTGGCACGGCCGCACGCTCTACTTCCTCTCGGACCGCGGTCCCAACCAGCGGCACAATATCTGGGCCTACGACCTGGACTCCGAGGCGGTCCGTCAGGTTACGCGGTTCGAGGACTTCGATATCTACCTACCGGCGATCGGCCCATCCGACATCGTCTTCGAGGCGGGCGGCCGACTCTACCTGCTGGACCTCGCCAGTGAGGAGTACCGGGAGGTCGCGATCGATGTGGTGACCGATCTGGCCACGCTGAAGCCACGCAGCGAGAGCGTCTCCGACCTGATCTTCAGCGGTTGGGTCTCACCCAGCGGGAAGCGGGCGGTCTTCGAGGCCCGCGGCGACGTCTTCACGGTCCCGGCCGAGCACGGCCCGATCCGCAACCTGACGGCGAGCAGCGGGATCGCGGAGCGTAGCCCGACCTGGTCGCCGGACGGCAAGTACATCGCCTACTGGAGCGACCGCTCGGGCGAGTACGAGCTCACGCTACGACCGAGCGACGGATCCGGCTCCGAGGAGAGCTTGACCTCGCTGGGCGCGGGCTTCCGCTACCGCCCCTACTGGTCGCCGGACAGCAAGAAGCTGGCGTTCGTCGACCAGGCAAAGACGATCCACATTTACGACGTCGACAGGGGCCGCACCGTCGAGGTCGACCAGGACATGTGGATGACGCACGGCGGCTTGAACTTCTTCAGCGTGAGCTGGTCATCGGACAGCCGCTGGATGGCGTACTCGCGACGGCTCGCCAACCGCAGCGGAGCCATCTTCCTCTACGACACGCAGGCCGGCCGGCTCCACCAGGTGACTTCGGGCTACTACTCCGACAACCAGCCGACCTTCGATCCGGACGGCAAGTACCTGTACTACCTGTCGAATCGGACATTCCAGCCTTCGTACAGCGACGTCGACAACACGTGGGTGTACCCGAACACGACGAACATCGTCGCCGTCTCGCTGCGCTCCGATGTGCCGTCCCCACTGGCACCGCGCAGCGACGATGAGGAGGCTGAGGCCGAGGACGAGGAAGGCGAAGACGAGGAGAACGGTGAGGACGAGGCCGAAGGCGTCGAGATCGAGCTCGAGAATTTCGAGCATCGCGTAGTGATCCTGCCGCCCGAGGCCGGCAACTATAACCAGATCCAGGCCGTATCGGGCAAGGTGCTCTATCGCCGCCTGCCCAGAACGGGATCGGGCGATGACGAGAGCCCTGTCGTTTTTTGGGATATCGAGGAGCGCGAGGAGAAGACCGTCATGGCGGATGCCGACGGCTTCCTCGTGACCGCCGACGGCAAGAAGATGCTCGTCTGGAACAACAGTGCGTTCGCCATCGTCGACGTGGGGCCGAACCAGAAGATGGATACGCGGCTGCGCACCGGCGAGATGGAGGCGACGGTCGATCCGCGAGCGGAGTGGCGCCAGTTGTTCACCGACGCGTGGCGTCTGGAGCGCGACTTCTTCTACGACCCGGGGATGCACGGCGTCGACTGGAACGCGATGCGCGAGCAGTACGGTCGCCTACTCGAAGATGCCGTGACCCGCTGGGACGTGAACTTCATTATCGGCGAGCTGATCGCCGAGCTCAACGCCTCGCACACCTACCGTGGTGGCGGCGACGTGGAGGGTTCGCAGCGGCGCAGCGTCGGCCTGTTGGGTATCGATTGGAGTCTGGAGAACGGCGCCTACCGGATCGGGAATATCATCGACGGCGCGCCCTGGGACGCCGAGGTGCGCTCACCGCTGGCCCAGCCGGGCGTCGACGTGAACGAGGGCGACTACGTGCTGGCGGTGAACGGCGTGCCGCTGGATATCTCGAAGGATCCCTGGGCCTCGTTCCAAGGCCTCGCCGGCAGGACGGCGGAGCTCACGGTGAACAGTCGGCCGACGGTGGACGGCGCGCGCACCGTGCTGGTCGAGACGCTGCGCAGCGAGTCGAGGCGAATCGCAAGCGCGTCGAGGAGGCGAGCGACGGGCGCGTCGGCTACGTCTACGTGCGTAGCACCGGTGGCGACGGCCAGCGCGAGCTGGTCCGTCAGTTCGCCGCGCAGTTCCATAAGGACGGGCTGATCATCGACGAGCGCTTCAACAGCGGCGGCCAGATCCCCGACCGTTTCGTAGAGCTGCTGCAACGGCCACCCCTGGCCTTCTGGGCGGTGCGGTCGGGCACAGACTGGCAGTGGCCGCCGGTGTCGCACTTCGGGCCCAAGGTCATGCTGATCAACGGCTGGAGTGGCTCGGGTGGCGATGCGTTCCCCTACTACTTCAGAGAGTACGGCGTCGGCCCCTTGATCGGGACGCGCACCTGGGGCGGTCTCATAGGCATCAGCGGCGTCCCGCAGCTCATCGACGGCGGGGTGGCAACGGTGCCGACCTTCCGCATGTACAGCACCGACGGTGTCTGGTTCGCGGAGGGTTACGGCGTCGATCCCGACATCGAGGTTCTGGAGGACCCGACTCAGCTGGCGCGAGGCGTCGACCCGCAGCTTGAGCGCGCGATCCAGGAAACGCTGCGTTTGCTGGAGGAGGGCCCGCCGGTCCGAGGGCGGCGGCCGGGGTACGAGAACCGGACCGCCAACCAGCGCTAGCGCACGAATTCTAGCCGATCGCCGGGGCGCGCTTCGCGGAAGGCGCGCCCCGGTGTATTTTCCCCTGACGTGATGGAACCGGGACTGAGCGGCCTCGCGATTACGAGTACGAGCACGATGGTGAGGGAATGGAATGGGTGATAGAAGAGAATCGGACAAGCACACGAACCGACTGATCGGCGAGACCAGTCCTTATCTATTGCAGCACGCCCATAACCCGGTGGACTGGTACCCGTGGGGCGATGAGGCGCTGGAGCGAGCACGCACGGAGGACAAGCCCATCCTGCTTTCCATCGGTTACTCGGCCTGTCACTGGTGTCACGTCATGGAGCGCGAGTCGTTCGAGGACGAGGCGATCGCCGCCCTGATGAACGACAGCTTCGTGAACGTGAAAGTCGACCGCGAGGAGCGGCCCGATCTCGACGAGATCTACATGGCCGCCACGGTAGCGATGAACCGCGGCCAGGGGGGCTGGCCGATGACGGTCTTCCTGACGCCGGAGCTGGAGCCGGTGTTCGCCGGCACCTACTTCCCTCCCCACGACATGCAGGGGCGGCCGGGTTTTTCGACCGTTCTATCGGAAGTGTCCCGCGCCTGGCACGCGGACCGTGAGAGCCTGCGCCAGCGGGCCGGCGAGTTCGCCGAGATGCTGCGCCAGCACCAGAGTCTGGGACCGCCGCTATCCGTCGGTGAAGCGGAACTGAAGCAGGCGCTGGGACAGTACAGCCAGGAGTTCGACGCCGAGTACGGCGGCTTCGGCACGGCCCCCAAGTTTCCGCCGGCCGTGGGAATCTCGCTGCTACTACGACTCCATCGGCGTTTCGGCGACCCGCACGCACTGGCGATGGCCCGGGGTACGCTGGAGGCGATGGCCCGGGGCGGTATGTACGATCACGTGGGCGGCGGTTTCGCGCGCTACTCCACCGATCGCCGCTGGTTGGTGCCCCACTTCGAGAAGATGCTCTACGACAACGCGCTGTTGGCTAAGGCATACCTCGAGGGCTACCAGGTCACCGGCGACGGGCTCTTCCGCCGCGTCGCCACCGAGACGCTCGACTACATCCTGCGCGAGATGGTGGCCCCGGAAGGCGGAATCTTCTCGTCCACCGACGCGGACTCGGAAGGTGAAGAGGGGAAGTTCTTCGTCTGGACGCCCGAGCAGATCGCCGAAGTGCTCGACGAAGAGGCGGCGCGCCACTTCAACACCTACTACGACATATCGCCGCTGGGAAACTGGGAGGGGGT
>JBDHKT010000154.1:0-9071 GCA_039586255.1 Gemmatimonadota bacterium
CTGCTCCTCGGTGCCGTACTTGAGGATCATCTGGGTAGGCAACGAGTTGTGGACCGACATGGTTATCGCCACACAGGCGTCGCCCCAGGCGATCTGCTCGAGCGCCACCAGGTAGCTGAGCATGCCCAGGCCGAGCCCATCGTACTCCTCAGGCAGCAGCATGCCGAAGAACCCGAGCTCTCCCATCAGCGGCATGACCTCGGAGTGGAACTCCTGGTTGCGATCCCACTCCGCCGTGCGCGGGCGCAGCTCGTTCTCGGCGAACTCGCGGGCGAGCTGCCTTATCTGTTCTTGGTCTTCGTTGAGTGTGTAGTCGCGTTTCATCTACTAGCTCGGTTCATCGTCCGGTGGCCGGTGGCCGGTAGCCGGTGGCCGGTGCCCCCCGCACCCTTCCCCTTACTTGGAATAGTCGTAGAAGCCGCGGCCTGACTTGCGGCCCAGCCAGCCGGCGTCCACGTGCTTCCGCAGTAGCGGGCAAGGACGATACTTGTCCTCGCCGAGATCGTTGTGCAATACCTCGAGGATGAAGAGGCAGACGTCCAGCCCGATCAGGTCGGCCAGGGCCAGAGGCCCAAGCGGGTGGTTCATCCCGAGCTTCATGACCCCATCGATGGCCTCGGCGGTCGCGACGCCCTCGTAGAGGCAGTATATCGCCTCGTTGATCATCGGCATGAGCACGCGGTTGCTGACGAAGCCCGGCGAGTCGTTGACGACGATGGGCGTCTTGCCGAGGTCGCCGGCCAGCTTGATCACGGTGTCGGTAGTCGCGTCGGAGGTCGCGAGTCCGCGTACGATCTCGACCAGCTGCATCATCGGCACCGGATTCATGAAGTGCATGCCGATGACTTGCCCCGGGCGGCCGGTGTTGGCGGCCAGGCGCGTGATGGGTATGGAGCTGGTGTTGCTGGCGAGGATGGCGTTATCGGGCGCGATATCGTCGAGCTGCTTGATTATGTCGGCCTTGAGATCCTCGTTCTCAGGCACCGCCTCGACGATGAGGTCGCAGCCCTTGGCGGTCTTGAGGTCGGTGGACGTGTCGATACGCTTGAGCGCCGCGTCCTTCGTCGCCTCGTCTATGATCTCTTTCTTGACCTGGCGGCTCATGTTCTTGTCGATACTGGCGAGCGCCTTCTCGAGCATGTCCTTGCTCACGTCGACCAGCGCAACATCGAAACCACTCTGGGCAAAGACATGGGCGATTCCGTTGCCCATCGTGCCGCCGCCAATCACTGCGACCTTCATTCCGTTGCTCGGCATTGTTCCTACCTCGCGTAAGATCAGTGATCGTTAGGGCGGTAGCCGGTAGTCGGTGGTCGGTAATCAGGACTGACCACCGACCACTGACCACCGACCACCGGTCATTTCACGCGCGTATCCACCAAAGGCTTCAACTCCACCATCTTCTCCGACTGCGATAACCAGTTCGTGTGCAACACCCATACAATAAGCGGCAGCACGAACAGCGTCGTCACCAGGCCACCTTCCGGCCCGAAGGCGCCGCCGGTGAAGAGATCGGGTCCCAGCTCGACGGTGTCGTAGCCGGGCATATCGAGGACGATCCCGCTCACCGGCAGGTCGAACAGGGCGACCATCACAAAATTCCAACCCCAGTGCATGCCTATCGGCACCCAGAGGGAGCGCGTCCGCAGGTAGGCGGCGGCGAACAGCACGCCGGCCAACCCGATGTTAAGCAGAGCGACCCAGTCCACCTCGGGGTTGTTCAGGTGGATCGCCGCGAAAACCCCCGAGGTCAGGATCACCGCCAGCACGACGCCGGCCCCTTCCACCAGCACCTGGAAGGGGTAACCGCGCAGCAACAGCTCCTCGACGGCGGCGGCGATGGTCAGGGCCAGAGCCAGGCTGCCGAACTGCGCCAGCCAGCCGACCACGGTCCCCGAATCGGGGACGGGCCTCAGCCAGCCGAGTAGCGTCTGCACGACCACCAGCGCGGCGATGAAGCCGCCGCCGATCGCCGCACCCTTCGCGAAGTCGACCCGCGCTTCGCGGCCGCCCGGGAAGCCCAGGGCAGCGAACGGCTTCCCCTCGGCCGCCCGCATCATGACGAACGACGCCACGAGCAGGGCCGCGCCGAGGACGCCGTGCGGCACGACGATCGCCCAGAGGCCACCGTAGTCCTCGGGCACGATCAGCGACACGACCGTCCCGAAGAGGGTCAGCGCCAGGGCCGCGCAGAAGAGAAAGAGCAGCAGGCGCCACAGGGCGCGCAGCTTTTCGGGACCGTAGAAGAGGTCTCGTGCTCTCACTCGATCCGCCGCCCGGGTTAAAAAAAGCCCTCGCAGCTATTGAAGCTCGAGGGCTATGGGCCGGAACGGACCGACACCTACGCCGATAAGCCGCCCGAGCGTCCGGCTAAGGACGAGATTCTCAGGCGCCCAGCATTGCGAGCCGCTTTCTCTCACGGTCCGTTCCCGGTCTGCGGTTCAGCTTCTAGTTATACGCGCTCGACGCTGATGGCAACGGCGTTTCCACCGCCCAGGCAGAGCGTCGCCGCGCCGAGCTGCTTGTTGCGATCCTGCATGGCGCCGAGCAGCGTGACGAGGATCCGCGCACCCGAGGCGCCGATCGGATGGCCGAGCGCCACAGCGCCGCCGTGCACGTTGACGCGATCCCAATCCCAGCCGAGCGCGCGTCCGTCGGCAAGCGCCTGAACGGCGAACGCCTCGTTGGCCTCGATGAGATCGTAGTCGCCGATCGACGTGCCGTCCTTCTCCATCAGCTTGTTCATCGCGTCGATGGGCGCGAAGAACAGGTCCTGCGGTTCGGTGGCGCCGACGGAGTAGCTCCTGATCCGGGCCATGATCTCGAGCCCGTTGTCCTCGGCGAACTTCTGCGAGGTAACGAGTAACGCGGCGGCGCCGTCGTTCAGCGCCGAGGCGTTGCCCGCCGTCACGCTGTGCTCCTTTACTTCCTTCGGCGCGCTATCGCCGAACGCGGGCCTCAGCTTGGCCAGCGCCTCGACCGTCGTGTCGGCGCGCGGGTTCTCATCGGTGTCGACGACGGTGACCTGGCCCTTACGGCCGGGCACCTCGACCTTGACGATCTCGGCCGCGAACTTGCCGCCCTCGATCGCCGCTACCGCCTTCATCTGGCTCTGGTAGGCGAACTCGTCCTGGTCGGCACGCGAGACGTCGGCCTTCATCGCCGTGTACTCGGCGTGGCCGCCCATGTGGCAGTCGTAGAAGCCACACCAGAGTCCGTCGTGGATCAGCCCATCCACCATGTTCTGGGTGCCGAACTTCACGCCGCCGCGGTACCCGAACAGGTAGAACGGCGCGTTCGACATCGATTCCTGGCCGCCCGCCACGATGACCTCGGCGTCGCCCGCCTTGATCGACTGCGCGGCGAGCATCACCGACTTGAGGCCGGAACCGCATACCTTGTTGATCGTCACCGCCGGTACGCTGGCCGGGATGCCGCCGCCGATGCTGGCCTGGCGAGCCGGCGCCTGGCCGACGCCGCCCTGCAGGACCTGCCCGAAGATCACGTCCTGGACCTGGTCCGGCTCGATGCCGGCCCGGCTCACGACATCCTTGATCACGATCGCCCCGAGCTGGGGCGCCTTCAGCCTGGCGAGTCCGCCGAGAAACCTGCCGATAGGGGTGCGCGCGCTGCTAACGATAACCGGAGTCGTTTTTGGGTCAGCCATAACGCCATAACCTGTCTAGTCTGGTCGCTGGTCGACCAGAGTCGGTCGCTTCTCCTGGGGCGCCAAGTAGCCCCAGGGGATCTCGGGATCATGTTCGAATACAAGCAAAGTCCGTTCCTTAACCACACCCTCGAGGAGCGGCTCCACGTCATAGCCCATGATCCAGGGCAGCGGCAGGTGGGCCGCCGTGGGGATGAGGTCGGCGACGAAGATCGCCGATTCGCCCTCCGATTCTATGAGAACGGATTGGTGCCCCGGGGTGTGCCCGGGGGTGGGCCAAACCGAGATACCCGGTACGATCTCGGCGTCGCCGTCGGCGAAATCGAACAGGCCGGCCTCGTGCACCGGGTCGAAGTTCTGGAGCAGATAGCTGGCCCGGACCCGCTCGTTCTGCAGGTGGGCGAAGTTCCACTCCTCGAGCTGGACGACGTGCCGGACGCCGGGGAAAGAGGGGACGACGCTGCCGTCCTCCTGCTTCACGGTGTCGCCGCCGGCGTGGTCGAAGTGGAGGTGCGTGTTGATCACGAGGCCCACGTCGGAGGGCTGGAATCCTGCATCGCGGATGGCGTCCTCCAGCGCGGTCGGCCGGCCGCCGTTCTCGATCCCATAGATGTCCCGGAACTTGGCGTCCTCCTTGTTGCCTGCGCCGCTGTCGATGAGGACCAGTTCGTCGCCGGTCTCGACGAGCAGCGGGCGCATGGCCAGCGGGATGCGGTTCCGCTCGTCAGGCGGCAGCTTCTTCTCCCAGAGCGGCTTGGGGACGACGCCGAACATGGCGCCGCCGTCGAGGCGCTGGAGCCCCGCGTCGAGGGCGTGCAGCCGGAAGCGACCCAAACGGCGAGTCGTCGCCCTACTCATCGGCCGCCACCGCCCGTGCTTTCGCCGTTCCGCTTCTTGCGGCGCTTGGGCTTCTTGCGGCGGCGCGCCGGCTTCAGGTAGCGCTGCAGGCCGCCCCAGTCGTCGACCCCTTCGTCGCCCAGCCGATCGAGGAAGTGGCCGAACAGCTCGGCCGTCGCCCGGGCGTCATCACCGGCCCGATGATGCGATTCCACCGGGATCGCGTAGTGGTTGGCCAGCACGGCCAGGCTGCGGCGCCTGAGCTCGGGGTGCAGCCGCCTGGCAAGGCGTAGGGTGCAGAGCCGCTCGCCCTCCAGCCGGCCGCCGCCGGAGCGACGGAACTCCGAGTCGAGGAAGCGCCAGTCGAAGCCGACGTTGTGGGCGACGAAGACAGCGCCGCGCAGCGTCTGCTTCAGCGGCTCGAGAAGGTCCCTGAACTTGGGGGCGTCGGCCACCATCTCCTCGGTGATGTTGGTGAGCGCCGTTACCGTGGGCGGGATGGGGCGCTCCGGGTTGACCAGCGACTCGAAGCAATCGACCAGCTCGCCGTTTCGCATCCGAACGGCGGCGACCTCGGTCACCCGGTCGCCGCGGCCCGGCGAGCCGCCGGTGCTCTCCACATCCACCACCACGAAGTCGACGTCGCTCAGCGATACCTCGCCGTAGGACGGCGGCTGCTCGGTCAGCACCCAGCGGTCGCTGTGGATCTGGAAGCGTGGATCGGCGCCCAGAACCTCGCGGACCAGAGAGGCGGCCAGCCTGGGCGGCCCGTGGCGGATGCTGAAGATCCGCTCCGCCAGCGCCGGCGCGTGGGCCGGGCCGGACAACAAAAGGGATACGGCCCGGTCCCGGAGCAGAGGAAGATCGTCCCAACGAACGCCCAGCGCGCCGTTCATGCGCCGGCTCCGCGTTGGCGGCCCGCCCGACAGGGGCTGAGGTCCCGGGCGCTGAGAGCGCCGTGTGGCGGACGCGATCTGGGCGGGGCTGTTAGGGTCTGCGCCGGCACCGGGTTTCGCCGCGGCGGTTGGGTTACCAGCGGCGTAGCACCCGGCTGGAGGCAAGCTACCATTTGAAGCCAAAATAGGACCTCCTCAGGGGCGGCGCAAACGCCCCGACCCGGGTCCTTCTGGGCGGAGACCGGGCCATTCAGGCGGCTTGCGGGTGCCCGAAGAAGTGCCGAAACGGCCTGTCGGTCGTGCGGCTGGTTCCGTGGGGATCCCACCCCTATCTTGAGGCACCCATTCCAGACATTAGATCGGTGGTGGAGGCTTCGCCCGTGTGGCCGCGCAGGTTCGCGGCCGCCGCAACAGAGGCAGGATGAAGGCTCTCCGGTTTCTGGCGCTCCTGGCGCTCGCTGCAGTCGCTTCGACCCTGCTGCACGAGTTGGGACACTGCGTCTTCTACTGGATCCAGGGCGTGCCGGCGGCGATGTCATTGACGAAGGAGTTCCCGCTGAGAGACATCACCGCCGCGCAGTACGCCGTCGGTTCGGTCGGCGGCCCGGCCGCCAGCCTCGGGCTGCTCGTCCTGGCCACCGTCCTGTTTCGGAAGTACTCCGGCAGGGAGAAGCTGAGGGACGCGTTCTCGGCGCTGATCCTGGCGAACGTCTACTACATAGTCCTTCGCTCTCTCATCGCTCTGCTCAAAGGCGCGGGCGGTGAGCTGGACAGTATCGCCGGCTTGGTCGGCCTGGACTTTCGCGCCGTCGTCGCCGTGTTCGCGGTCGTCACGGTGATCTGTGTCTATGTGTGGATCCGTGCCGGTGGTCCGCGACCGAACGCACGGAACACGACCTTCTTTGTCCTTCTTCTAATCGGCTACGTCTTCCTGGTGGTGGGCCTGGAGACGATCGATCGAAAGCTGTTCTGGGGTAGGTTCCCGACGATCGAGATAGATGACGGGCGCACGTACAACGCACATCCCGCTGACGATATTAGAGCGCGATCATGAGCCAATTCACCGAAGCTCTCGTCGTAACGCCCCTGGCCGACGGAAAGACCTGGGTAATCCTACGTGAGTTCGGGTACGACGTCGGTGAGGAGGGGAGCGGTGATCATATCGCCGTGGCGATCGGCTTTCAGACCGACTTCGCCACGATCCCTCGCGTCTTCTGGGTCGTCCTGCCGAGGTGGGGCCGTTACGGTAACGCCAGTGTCATTCACGACTGGCTGTACTGGACCCAGACGCGCCCCCGCAAGGAGGCGGACGACATCTTCCTGGAGGGCATGAGCGTGCTCGAGGTGGGCGCGCTCAGCAAGTACCTGATCTACACGTCGGTTCGCCTGTTCGGGTTCATCGCCTGGTATCGCAACGAAGCCGACAGGGCGGTCGGGTTCGACAGAGTGCGGAAGGATGTCCCTGTAAGGGCGACTGCGCGTTCCAGACGTCCGGGTACGTTGCGCCAGCTTCTGAGCCGTGCGTTCCGTCGATGAGATTGTCTGGCTGCATTACGAGATCCGTGAGGTGCCTGCCGGCGCCGTGAGAGTTCTAGCGTGGGGTGGTACTCATCAGCCGTGCTGAACCGGCTGCATCCTGAGAGAGGTCCAAAATGCAATTGAACGCTCCCAAGCAGATCACGTGGTTGATCGCGGTTATCATCGGGGTGGCGGGGATTGTGTCCTACCTTGTTACGATCCCGGGGCTGTCGCCGAGCGCCTTCTGGCTGGTTGCAGTGGGCTTCGTGCTACTGGCCCTGGGCACGTTCTTGAAGGGGATGTAGACAAGGCAGCTGCGAAGTACCGGCGAGCAGTCCCAAGCAGGCACCTAAACGGATCGCTGTGAAACTCAAGTCTGCGTCGCGGGCTATTCCTGTGCTGGCCGTCGCAGCCGGCCAGCTCGTGGGCCCCAGTCCGGCCTCATGCCAGCTGCCCTGGGAGTACTACCAGCGTCGCAGCCTGGCCGGGGTGATCTCGCAGCAACGAGCGATCGTGCTGCGTACGTTCACGGAGGAACTCGGCCAGCGAGTCTTTCTGGGCGGCAGCAGCTTCCCTTCTCTTCCTGATATCGAGTACCTCGGCTCTACCCGTGCCACCTCGGCACGGCGCCTCGAGCTGATCCGCCTCTGGATCAAGACGTACGAGATACCCGACGAGGCTCCGGAAGACTACACCACCGAGCTGCTATTCCGAGAGGACGGCCTGGAGCTATGGCTGCCGGTGCGGAGCACGGTGATCGAGGAACTCGAGAGCGCCGCCGCTTACGGCGATCCCCTGACGCTGTTCGTCGTTTGGGTTGGCGCGCTGAGGGCGGGGGCAGACATTGACTGGGTCTTCCTGGTCTACGGATTCCAGCCGCAGGCACCCTGACCCAGCGCCGATCCGCACGGCGGCGGTGACCCGGCACCGACACGAGGGGACATCGAATGGCTACACGAAAGAGGCGTCGCAAGCGCGACATCGAGAAGGACTACCCGCGCCGGCAGTTCATCGCGAAGCTGCGGCGACTGGCCGACTGTCTGGAAGATGAAGAGCGCTTTCGTATTCAAATAGCGGGCGAGCGCATATCGATCCCGCCGACGGCAACGATCAACATCGAGCACGAGCGCGGGTCGTCGGAAGAGGAGATCGAGTTCCAGCTCACGTGGTCGCTCGAAGATTAGGCTCGAAAATGACTACTCAAACGCTCATACGCACCTCCGGCGTGCTAGCCGTCGCCGGCGGGATGCTGATCGCGATCGACAAGGTTCTGCCCGACAGCTTCGTCGTCAGCACGCTCGGTCTGTGTGCCGCACTGTTCGGGCTCTGGCTGCTGACGGCGATTTTCCTGCTGCAGAGGTCGGAAGCGGGGCTACTCGGCGACATCGGCTATGCACTGAACAGCGCCGGCCTGGCGCTAATGGTCGGCGTATCGTTCGTGTTCAACTACGCCTTCCCACACATGGACGAGGTCGCTCGCTCGGCGACCTTCAGCGGAACCAGCGGCGCCATGCTGCAGGGGAGCTACGTGATCTACACGGTCGGCGTCATCGTCTTCGGTGCGGCGATCATCAAGGCGCGGCGATTCCCGGCCGGCGCCGCGATCCTCTACATCGTGGGCTTCGCCGGCGGGTTCGTCCGGTTCGTCCTCTCGCTGCCGCAGACTGTGGACACGATCGCCAGCGTCGTGGCGGCGGCGGGGATCATCTGGCTGGGAGCTGCTCTTTGGTCTCAAGGATCCCGGGCTCGGGCTGCGCAGACGTGACCACACCGACGAGCCAGACCTGCCGGGAGGAGCGATGACGATGAGTGGCGTTAGAAGAGTGGCTCTGGCATTTCTCGCGCTCGGTTCCGTACTGGCGCTCGCCGGCCTCTCTCTCGTGCTCACCAACTCGTCGAACACGCCTCGCGTCTTTGTCTTGATGATCGGCGGCGGCATGATCCTCGGATTCGTCGGACTGATGCTGCTGCCGTTCTCGGGGGGACGCGTCCGAGCACCTACGGCCGATCATCCTCCAGCGCAGGAACAACAGAAGTCAGTCGCCGCGCCGGTCATCTCGACTGTGGCCGTCGTGCTGATCACGGTCTTTGTAATAACCATTGGCCTCGTCCTCGGGTTCTTCTATCTGATCTACAGGTGGTTCGGCGACTGG
>JBDHKT010000155.1:0-826 GCA_039586255.1 Gemmatimonadota bacterium
CACCAAGCGGATATCGGCGTAGATGGGGCTTTCCTCGGCCAGGTTGCGAATCCTCTCCTCGATGGCCGCGATGTCACGGGTCATCATTCGATCTCTGAGGCTGTGGAGGATCGTCTGGGAATTGAACCTGGAGACCTCGCGAGCCGATTCCACAGCGTAGCGCCGGTCGGCCAGGTTGTTGAGATAGGCAGATACCACGGTGACGACCGCGATGATCGTCACAAACGCGGCACTGACTTTCCAAGCAATGCGACTTCTTCTTAACATCGCGATTAACGAAGAAGGTACCGATCCTGAACATGGCGCCGGACACCATAGAAACACAAGGCACTAATCGGCGAGATGCGCCGTGTCCTATAAGAAGGCCGTCCTATTCCCATCCCTCCAGCTAGGGATTGACCTCGAGAACCTGCTCGATATGCTTCTCATGCTTTCTTGGAGACCTCTCGTAGTTGGGGGGGACACGGACATCAATCCATATTGCACACGTGCCGATCAAAACCAGGCTGCGGGAACTGCTCGCACAGGGACACTTCGAGGCGATCGCCGAGATGGCAGCGAAGAAGCGGCGCGTCCTGGGAAGCCTCGTATCGCTCACCTACGATCCGGACCCACAGATCGGCTGGCGCGCCGTCGAGGCGCTGGGAGCGGCGGCCCGGCGCGTCGCCGAAGATGACCCTGCGTTCGTTCGGGAACACCTGCGACGTCTGTACTGGCTGATCAGTGAGGAGTCGGGCGGCATCTGCTGGCACGCACCGGCAGCCATGGCAGAGATCGTTCGCAACGAACCGGAAACCTTCGCCGACTACCTCTCCATCGTCGTCTT
>JBDHKT010000155.1:892-6200 GCA_039586255.1 Gemmatimonadota bacterium
GGCCGACGAAGATTTGGACCATTTCAAGGCCGATTGCCTGTGGGCGATAGGACGACTCGGCTCGCTCGCGCGCAACCACATCGAGGAAGTCCAGGCCGCAGTGGATTCGGCGCTGGACGATCCCGACCCGCAGGTCCGGGGCACTGCCGTCTGGTGTCTGGATCGGGTGGGCCGGGCGACGACCCTGGAAAACCGAACGGACCTGCTCTCCGACGAAGGGTCCGTCGCTCTCTACGAAGACGGTTCGATCCAGCGCACCAGCGTCGGTGCGCTGGTCCGGCGCGCGTTGACCGAGCCCGGCGTCAACTCCTCGTGAGGCCGCCGCGGACGATCGCTTCGATCAATCCCGCCGTAGAATAGGGCGACGCTTCCACCGCCGGCTCGTAGCCCAGCTCGCGCAACGTCGCCGATGTCAGCGGACCGATGCTCGCCAGGCGAGCCTGCCGCAGGGCTTCGCCGTACAGACGAACCACCGAGCGCGCGATGGCGGAGCTCGTGACCGTAACCCAGTCGATCTCACCAGACTCGAGCGCCGCGACCACAGCCGGATCCGCCTCCTCCACGTCGACACTACCGTAGACGACGATCTGGTCGACGCGTGCCCCTGCCCTCTCCAGTTCGTCCGGCAGCACCTGGCGACCCCGGTTCGTCCGAGCCAGCAGGAACCGTCGGCCTTCCGCCTCGGCCACGAGGGCCTGGGCCAGCGACTCGGCGACGAACTGCTCGGGCACGAGATCGGCTCGCAGGCTGTAACGGGCCAACCGCTCCGCGGTCCCCGAGCCTATAGCAGCGAGCTTCAGCTGCCCCAGCCGACGCACGTCACCGCCACGGTCACGGAGCCGCCGAAACAGGTAGTCCACCCCGTTCCCGCTGGAGAAGACCAGCCAGTCGTACTCGTCGAGCCGTTCCAGTGCCGCGTCGACCGGCCCCCAGTCCGGCGGATCGGTGACGCGAATCGTAGGCCGCGTGATCACTTCCGCACCCAACTCGCCCAGCCCATCGCGCAGTGGCTCGGCGGTCCCCGGCGATCCAGTCACCAGAATGCGCGAACTGATCAACGGGCGGGCTTCAAACCAGGAGACCTCTGGGGCGCGGTCGACCACGGAGCCGACCACGATCACGGCCGGCGGCACTATCTTTTCTTGTTCAACAGCTGCCGCGACCGTGCCCAGCGTGCAACGGACCGTCTGTTGTTGGGCCCGCGAGCACCAGCGGACGATCGCCACAGGCGTCTCGGGCGATTTTCCGTGCTCGATCAGAGCCCCGCTCCATCCGGCAGCCCGCCGCACGCCCATGTAATAGATGAGCGTGCCGGGGAACTCGGCCAGGCCACAGGTCAGATGGGACTCGTCTTTCTCGTCGCGCTCGCGGCCGGTGATCATCGCGACAGCGGACGCTTCTTCGTGGTGGGTTATCGGAATCTCACAATAGGCGGCGACGGCGAGCCCGGCCGTGATTCCAGGAACGATCTCGAACGGGATGCCGGCTGCGCGCAGCGCTTCCTCTTCGTCGGCACCGCGGCCGAACACCGATGGATCCCCGCCCTTCAGCCGCACGACCGTGCGGCCCTTGCGGGCCTCGTCGAGCATCCGGGCCGTGATCTCCTTCGGAGACAGGGCACGCCCAAGCTTGTGATGCCCCAAACCCACCAACTCCGCCGACTGCGGGGCATGCTCGACTATGACAGGGTTCACGAGGTAGTCATACAACACCACGTCGGCCTGCCTCAGGCACTCTATGCCGCGCAACGTGATCAAGCCGGGATGGCCGGGACCGGCGCCGACCAGATAGACCGTTCCCGGCGGGGTGCTCGGTGAAGAGGTCATGTGCTCTACTCGGGCTCCTCTTCGGCAATCTCTGCGAGGAGCTCCCGGAACAAACGGTGCTGGCCCACGGCCGGCAATAGCTCGACTTCCACGGACCGATGGATCGCTCGGAGCTGCTCCACTACGGGGCGAATGTCGCGGTCCACATGCCCCTCGTTGGCGAGGAACAATGGCAGCACTCGCACCCGTGCCACTCCCCTCCGCTCCGCCTCGGACACCACGTCATCCAGCGTCGGAGGCGTATGGTCCATGTAGGCGAGCCGTACCCGGTCCGGGCCGAGATCAGCCTGGAGTGATTCGCTCAGCCTCTCGACCGAAGCCCGCCACTTCGGATCGAGACTTCCGTGGGCAACGAGAATCAGCATGGCACCTCAATTCATACGGCTGCACCGTAATCTCGCCACCCAGCACTCGTCAAGCTTTATGTCAGGATAGACTGGGGAGCTTCGAGGGGATCAAGCTTCCTCCGCAAGATGGTAGGCGATCTCGGACAGCCCCAGCGAGATATGCTCGTTGCGCACCAGGACGTCCGGCGGGACCGTCACCTGGCTTGGCGCGAAGTTCCAGATCGCCTTCACCCCGGCCGAGACCACGCGGTCCACCAGTTCCTGAGACACGTCGGCGGGGGTGGTCAGGATGGCGAGACGGATGTCGTGCTTGCGGATGAACGGCTTCAACGACCTCATCGATTGGACGGCACGCCCCGCAACCTTGCTGCCTATCTTGCGCGGATCGTTGTCGAACACCGCCACGATGTCGAGGCCATACCTGGCAAAGTTGTCGTAGGCCATCAGCGCGCTACCCAGATGGCCGGCGCCGATCAACACCGCCTCGTACGTGTGGTCAAACCCCAGCACATGCCGTATTCCGCGGCACACCTCGCACACCTCAAACCCGACACGGCCCATCCCTAGGAGCCCGATCGCGCCAAAATCCTTGCGGACCTGCGTGGGGTCGACATCCAGGGCCTCCGCGATTTGGGCGCTCGTTACCGTCTTGAGCGGCTTCCTGAACGATGTTTCGGTCAGCCAGCGGTAGTACCGCATCAGCCGCTCGAGAACCACCCTCCGAAGTCGCGTCAAACTCCCCCCCCTGGAGCCCGATATGGCCGGCCAGGCCCGTTGTGAGATTTTTTTCACGTTTACGCCCACTACCCCATTCTAGCGCCGGAACAGGCCCAGTCAAGGCCTTGTGAGATTTTTTTCACGATTAGCGCCCGGGGCCCGGGGGAGCCTTGAAGCACCGCGAAAGGCCTACCAAATCCCGGACGATGCCAGTATGTTATGCCTCGCCACGCACGAAACGGAGATCCGGGAGGTCGGACCTGCTCGACGAGCCCGCTGGACCCGAGGGCCGGGTTGGGCTGGCCCCGGAACCTGTTGCCTGGCAGGCGGTTCCCAGTTACGCTCGGATGGCGGAATTGGTAGACGCGCAGGATTCAGGATCCTGTGGGAGCAATCCCGTGGGGGTTCGAATCCCCCTCCGAGCATTCGTAGTCTCGCCCACGTGCTGGAATTGGTAGACAGGCCAGCTTGAGGGGCTGGTGCCTTACGGGGCGTACAGGTTCGAGTCCTGTCGTGGGCATTTTGGGCCAAGCGGCCGCGGACACCGGGTAGGGGCAGAGGGTACCCGGGTCGCGGCCGTGTTCGTCCCGGGTGATGAGCCTTTTGGAGGGAGTGTGATGGCGAGCCGTTGCCAGATATCGGTGGCGCTATTTGCTGCGCTGGGTGCGGCATGCTCGACGGCACCGGGTCCCGTGCCGGTGGTCGCCGATCAGGCCGAGCTGGTCCAGATAGCCGGCGAATGGCATGGCAACTACGACAGCCCAGTAGTCGATCGGCACGGAACCATCGTCTTCAAGCTCGAGGCCGGGAGGGATACGGCCAACGGCGACGTGACGATGGTCCCGCGGGGCTGGACCCGGCCGCTGGGTCCGGCGGAACACCCAGCGGCGGCCGCCCTCGACGCTCCCGTCCCGGAGGTCCTGCAGATCCGCTTCGTGCGGGTCGAGTACGGGGTGGTGAGCGGCACGCTGGAGCCTTATAAGGACCCCGATTGCGGCTGCGCCGTCTATACCACCTTCACCGGCCGGCTGATGGGGAACGCGATAGAGGGCACTTTCACCTCGCGGCCCGGCCACGGCCCAGCCTACGAGGGCACCTGGCGGGTCGAGCGCAAGTAGGAGGGCGCCTAGAGCTGACAAAGGAGTTCCCATCCCGGCTGGGTTCTGTTAGAATCCCCGGTACGCGCCCGTAGCTCAATTGGATAGAGCGTCTGACTACGGATCCTTCCGACGCGACCACCCCCGGTACCCGCAGGAAATTATCTCAACGTCTTCAAGCGACAGCGGAAAAGTCCAAGACGTCGTAATCGTCCGCGGGGCGGCCTGAAAACCACCGCGAAAACCACCGCGTATTAGACGTCGCCGCCCTAACCGCCGCGCGATAACTAGGCCCCCGAGCCCTCCTCGGGAAGCGGCAGGTCCGAGTTGAAGATGTCCACCGCGATCAGCCAGGTGCCGTCGGGCTGTCTTCGCCGAATCTCGACGTACTTGGCGGTTTCCCGGATCGGCTCGGGCGTGCCTTCCGGCACGATCGTCATCGAAATCGTTCCCCGCACATATGCGAGATCGCCACGGCCGTCGATATCCACTACTGCTGGGCTAAACTCCGTGAGGGGCGGAAACGCTCCCATCCACGCTTCAATGGCTGCTCGTCCCTGAACCGCGGGCTCGTTCGGAGGCATAAACACCGCATCTTCGGTGTACAAAGCGGCCACACCTGCCCAGTCGCCGGCCCGAATGGCCTCGGCAAAGGACTCTGTGGATGCCCGTATCGCCGTCACGTCCTCCTCGGATCGTCCTGCCGTTTCCTGAGCGGGCGGCTGACACGCCACGCTCGCCAGGGCGAGCGCCAGCGCCGCGAGCAGTACGGATCGCGTACTCATGGTTACCTCCCGGTACTTGGGTTGTTGGGCACCAGAAAGATAACGCCGCGCCGCCGCCCGCGTTAGACGTCGCCGTCGTCGGCGATCCAAACGTTATCTTGGATAGCCGCGCCCGGCCGCGATTCGTAGTATAAGCCGATCCTGTTTGCTAGTTCACGCCGGGGTCTCTACGTTACAGTTCATCCAACGACCCGCAGTGCGATCAGCTGGGGAATGTCTGGGAGGCCTGTTCCGTTTGCGCCCAGGGAGAAACTCGGCCGTGGCAGTGTACTGCGCGCTCGTTACACCGGCTCTCAGTTTGGGCTCGCCGTCGTCATACGTGCTCGCACGAAGCATTTCTCGGGTCCATTCTACCGCACACGCGCTCCTAATGCTGGGTGCCTAACGAGGGAGCAGGAGGTCATCATGAGATTCATGCTCGGGGCCCTTGCGGTTTCCATCCTCGTCCCCCTCGCCTCCTGTGACCGCGATCCGACTGCCCCTGAACCCTTCACCGAGCCGCTTTTCACCATCCAAGCGCCGAGTAAGCAGGCGAG
>JBDHKT010000156.1:0-7822 GCA_039586255.1 Gemmatimonadota bacterium
GAAGACCAGCAGGTCATACCACGAAAAGCCTTCGGAGACCGGGAAGCGGAAGTGTCCTGCGGGAATACCTTCGCTCGCCGATGGCCCCTGGCCCTGGAATGCGACATACAGCAAGGTCAGGCAGACGACGGCTCCACCGACGAACAGAGCGAACTGCCAGGAATCCGTTCGAATGACCGATAGCTGGCCGCCCCAGTACGTGTAGAGGACGAAGACGACCGCGACGACCGCCAGCGCCCAGGAGTAGTCCAGCTGAAGGATGCCGCTCATCAGAAGTGCCCCCGCGGTCATCTGAGCGGCAACGACTCCACACCACGCCAGGGCGATCACAACGGCAGCAGGTACCGCCACCCGGTTCCCGTACGCTCTCTTCAGAATGTCCGGAAGCGTATAGACCCCGAGCGCTCTGACGCGCGCGGCGAGAAGGAGCCCGAAAGGTAGGAGCGCGGCCGCCCCGATCAGTGACCACCAGGCAGCGGTCAGGCCCCGGGAGTAACCCAACCCGATGATACCGATCGTCGACGATGCCCCGAAGATCGTGGCGACCAGTGAGACGGCGACGGTGCCCGCCCCGTATCGCCGGTCGGCCACCCAGTACGATTCGGGGGACTGTCGGCGCGAGCGCCAGCCGACAGAGAGCATGACGCCCAGGTAGGCTATGACGATGACCGCATCGATCACGATTGGCCTCTTGCCTTCGCTCGAGTCCGCGGTTTTGGCTGGTAGACTACAACGTCGGCCCGATTTGACAACGCCCGGCCCCTCACCCTATATAAAACCTCTCCGATGCCCCACCGAACTCGCTCGTGCCAGAGGCGATGTTAGTCTACACGGATAGCGTCGATTTCGCCCGTACCGTGCTCGGGCAACGCCCTGATCTCTGGTCGGCGCCGGCTTCGGAGCCCTCTGAAGACCTCCGAAGCCTGATAGAAAGCGCCTACGGCGCGAAGCAGATCCGCGAGTCCACGGTACACGGTGGCTCGGATTGGGACTACCTGCTACTGGTGGAGGTGGCCGAGCGCTCTCACTTCGACCTTTTGATCGAGCTTAGCCGAGCGGGGGTGCGCCTGCCGGACCGCGTGCTATGCCTCGCCGGCGCGGGTGCGCGCTTCCACGGTTTCAAAGGCCGCGCCTGGTCCGCGCCGCCGGGCAACACCTACCTTTCGGCTTCCCTGAGACCGACTTGCGCGGTGGATCGTCCGGCCACGAGTTTCACGGTTCTTGCAGCGGTCTCCGTCGTGGACGCGATCGACTCGATGCCCGGTCTCGAGAACACAGCCGGCATCAAGTGGGTGAATGACATAATCATCGATGATGCTAAAGTAGGCGGCGTGCTGGCATACACACAAAGCGTGGGCGGGAAGATAGGCGGAGCAGCACTGGGGATCGGCGTCAACGTCGAAACCGAGCCCGAGGTCGAGCCTACACCATTCGTGCCTCGGGTTGGCACCCTCAAAGGGGTGGGCTCGAGGCCCGCGGAGTGCACGCAGTGCATCTTCTTCTCCGCACTCGCCGCCGCACTGGACACGAACTACAGCCGGCTGCTCGCCGGCGAGTACGAGGCGCTGCTGGAGCGATACCGTGAGCGCTCGTTGATAGTCGGCCGCCGGGTCACGCTCTGTGCCGAGGAGCCGGGGCCGGAGTTGGATGTCATCGCCCATGGCCGCGCCACTGCGATTGGCGACGACCTGGAACTGGCGATCGAAGGCTACGATCAGCCGTTCACGAAGGGCAGGCTGATTATCGGTACGGTTGATGAACTCGTGTCGAGGAAAAGGTAAGCATGGACTCGAATCAACTTCTGTTCGTCTGCCTGTCAGCGTTTCTGGCGGTATTCGTGCTGCTGGCCGTTCTGGCCGTCACGATGCGGATTCTCGTCGCCGTCTTCCCTGAGACGCTCGAGAAGCTGGCAAAGAGCGACGCCGCGCTGCTGGCCGCGGTGACGACAGCTGCTGCAAGCATATACCCGGGAATGAGAGTAACCAGAGTCGAGGAGGAAAAATGATCTCCGCAACGAATCCGAAGAAGATTCGGGTAATGTTCACACCGTTCCGGGACGGGCTGCAGAGCTCGTTCGGTGGCAAAGTCCGTCTGAACGACGTCCTCCCGGCCATGCAGGCCTCCGCGGAAGCGGGGATCAGACACTTCGAGTTCGGCGGCGGCGCCCGCTACCAGGCGCCGTATTTCTACCTGGGCGAGAATCCCTTCGAAGACATGAGGAAGATGCGGGCTGCGGTCGGGCCCGACGTCGACCTGCAGATCCTGACGCGGTCGGTTTCGGGTGTGACGCTCACCACCCAATCGATCGATGCCCTGCAGCTGCAGGCTAAGCTGATGCAGGCGGCCGGCACGACATGGGACCGGAACTTCGACTTCATGAACGACACCGCCAACCTGGTCAAGACGGGGAAGCCGATCGTCGCTGCCGGCATGCATCACCAGGCCGCCATCGCGCTGATGGGCCTGCCGTTCGAGTCGACCACGGTCCACACACCAGACTTCTACATCAATATCGGCAAGAAGCTGCTGGACAGCGACGTGCAGATCGACAGCATCTGCCTCAAGGATGCCAGCGGTACGACCGACCCGAAGACGATATACGACACGGCGGTAGGGCTGAAGAAGATCATGCCGCCCGAGATGCCGCTCTGGATGCACACCCACGACACGGCCAGCACCGCCGTCGCCTGCTACATGGCAGCGATCCATGGCGGCGCCGACGGTGCCGATCTCTCGTGCCGGCCGATGGCCAGCGGAACTGTTCAGCCCGACGCCCGCTCGTTGGCGCACGCGCTCAAGGGGACCGGTTACTCGCTGGACATCGACGTCTCCAAGCTGCCCGAGATCGAGAGCATGCTGCAAGAGCTTATGGAGGACTACGACTTCAATCCGACCACGACGACAGCGGAAGCCCGCGTCCTGGGCTTCCCGATGCCCGGCGGCGCCATCGGGCCGAACGTGCACATGATGGTGAAGGCCGGAATCCTGGAGAAGTACGGTGACGTTCTGGCGGAATTCCCGGTCGTCGTGGAAGCGGGCGGCGCATGGACCAGCGTGACCCCGGGCAGCCAGCAGTACTGGCTGCAGGCGTTCAACAACGTGATGTACGGGCGGTGGAAGAAGATCGATCCGGGTTTCGGCCGGTCGGTACTGGGCTATTTCGGAAGAACCCCGTTGCCCCCCGACCCCGAGGTCGTGAAGTTCGCGTCCGATCAACTGGAGATGCCGGTATTCGAAGGTGATCCCCTCGAGGCCGCTCCCAACAACATCGAACCGGCGAAGCAGGCGCTCGAGGAGCGGGGGCTACCGACCACCGAAGAGAACATCTTCCTGGTGGTGGGCGCGATGGTCCCCGGCAAGAAGATGGAGCTGAACGAAGGCATCCGGCTCCTGACCGGGAACTCCAAGATCGACATACCGCTCAAGAAGAAGGTGGAGGAAGCGGCCCCCGCGGCGGCGGCGCCCGCCGCTGCAGCCGCTCCGGCGCTGACCGGCCCAACGACGACACGCTGCACGGTCGAGGAGAATGGCACGATGCGGACGTTCGTCGTGACCCTCGAGCCGGCAACACAGGCGGCCGGCGCGTCCGCCGCGCCCGCTGCTCCGGCGGGTGGGACGCCGGTGCACTCCACGTTCGCCGGCTCCGTGGAGGTCGTCGATCTCCTGGTCAAGCAGGGGGATCAAGTAGGAGTTGGAACGGTTGTCGCCGCCGTGGAGGCGATGAAGGCGAAGCACGACATCAAGTCACCGGTCGCCGGTCAGGTAACGGCGATTCATGTGAAGATTGGTGATGAGATCGACTCGTCGAATCCGATCATGACGATCGCCTAGAGGGGCGGCAGATGGAGACAGCGCTGGAGCTGATCAGGCAGTCGGGCCTTGCCAATCTGAGCATCGGCAACGTGGCGATGTTCATCATCGCCGGTGTTCTCATCTACCTGGCCATCGCAAAGAACTACGAGCCACTGCTCCTGATTCCCATAGGATTCGGAGCGATCCTCGCCAACCTGCCGATGGCCAACCTTGGGTCGTACGGTGACGGGATCATCGCGCTCATCTACGACGCCGGGATCAGGACGGAGCTTCTGCCGCCACTCATCTTCCTCGGCGTCGGCGCGTTAACGGACTTTCGGCCCCTGCTGGGCCGGCCGCTCACCTTCCTGTTGGGAGCGGCCGCCCAGGCCGGCATCGTCGTCGCCGCGCTGTCGGCCGGCTACCTGTTGGACTTCAATGCACAGGAGGCCGCCTCGATCGGTATCATCGGTGGCGCCGACGGGCCGACGTCCATCTTTCTCGCCAGCCAGCTCGCGCCGCATCTGCTCGGCCCGATCGCTGTGGCGGCTTACAGCTACATGTCCCTGGTGCCGATCATCCAGCCACCGATCATGCGCCTGCTCACGACCAAGAAAGAGCGGGCGATAGACATGCCGCAGGCGATACCGGTGTCGAAGAAGGCAACGGTCCTATTCCCAATCGTGACCGGCCTCATCGCATCGCTGGCGAGCCCGTCCAGCGCCCCGCTGATCGGAATGCTGATGCTCGGCAACCTGCTGCGCGAGTCCGGGGTCACGGATCGGCTTCGCAAGACGGCGGGTGGCGCGCTCATCGACATAGTGACCCTGCTGCTCGGCGTCAGCGTCGGCGCCACGATGGACGCGGCACACTTCCTCACCCCACAGACCATCTTTATCCTGATCCTGGGCGCGGTCGCCTTCTCGTTCAGCACGGCGGGCGGGATCCTGTTTGCCAAGATGTTGAACCTGTTTCTGCGCAAGAAGATCAACCCGTGCATCGGGGCGGCGGGCGTCTCGGCGGTTCCCATGTCGGCGCGCGTCGTTCAGCAGTTCGTGTCAGACCAGACGGATGGGCGCGTCAATCCTCTGATGCCGGCTATGGGGCCCAACGTGGCCGGTGTCATCGGGTCCGCCGTAGCCGCTGGGGTTTTCCTCACCCTCCTGGGTTAGGGCCCGCGAGAAGCAGGGGGTGACGCCCTCACCCCCAGCCTGGTGGTCGTGCGGATGCTGGAACGTCGGTGGATATCTCAATATCCAATATCCGACATCCGTTGACCATGTGGTCGATGACTTCTCACGTGCCAGTTTCCAAGGTCCAAGGTCCAGCCTCTCATTAGCCGTTTCTGCACCCGGTCATCGGACATTCGACTTTGAGACCTGATCCCTGAAGACCTCTTGATGATCTGATCATTGGCTGCGGGATATTGGATATTGAAGAGACCATGATCGGCTGACGGCCACCCAACCGGGGAACGCTTTTTGCGCTTTACGGCTTATCATCTCTGCGGCCGCCGGCCTACCGGCCGAAGCTGCAATCGTTGGGAGGACAAGATGTGGTCTGTGAAGACAGATCCGCGAACGGGTAGGGAGTACTTAGCTGTCCACCATACCGGCCGACCGGTCCTGCTCAACCCATTCACCAACAAGGGCACAGGGTTCGCGGCCGAGGAACGGCAATCGCTGGGCATCGAAGGGCTCGTCCCGCCTGCAGTCTTCACGATCGAGGAGCAGCTCAACCGCGTATACGAGAACTACGAGGCCAAGAGTACGGACCTCGAGCGCTTCATTTATTTGGCCAGCCTGCAGGACCGGAACGAGACCCTCTTCTTCCGGCTGATCCACGAGCACATCGACGAGATGATGCCCGTCGTGTACACGCCGGTCGTGGGGGAGGCCTGCCAGAATTTCTCGCTTATCTGGCGGCGGGCCCGCGGGCTGTACATCAACTACGAGCAGCGAAACGAGATCGAGTCGGTCCTGGCGAACCACCCGCGGCCGCCGGCCGTGATCGTCGTGACTGACGGTGAGCGGATCCTGGGGCTGGGTGACCTGGGCGCCGGCGGAATGGGGATCCCCATCGGCAAGCTATGTCTCTACACGCTCTGCGCGGGCATTCCGCCGCACCTCACCCTGCCGATCATGCTGGACGTCGGCACGGACAACGAGGACCGGCTGAACGATCCGCTCTACGTGGGCCTCCGCCAGAAGCGTATCCGCGGGGTGGAGTACCAGGCTTTCGTCGACAAGTTTGTGGAGGCTGTCCGGAACGTATATCCGGACGCGCTGCTGCAGTGGGAGGACTTCCTCAAGGGCAACGCGATCTTCCAGCTCAACCGATTCCGCGACCAGTTTTGCACCTTCAACGACGATATCCAGGGGACGGCCGGCGTCGTCGTGGCCGGTGTCTTCTGCGGCCTGCGCATCACCGGCCAGGCGATGAAGGACCAGCGGATTCTGTTCGCCGGTGCGGGGGCGTCGGCCCAGGGAATCTCCGACCTACTAGTCTCGGCCATGCTGGAAGAGGGCGTGACCCTGGAGGAGGCGCGCAGCCGAATCTGGACGGTGGACAGCCGGGGACTGGTCACCAAGGACCGCGCGGGCCTGGAGGACTTCAAGGCGACCTATGCCCGGGATGTGGAAGAGCTCGAGGGGTACGAGTGTGAGGACCGGTCCCGGGTCACGCTCGAGGAGACGGTGTTGGGCGCGAAGCCGACGATCCTGATCGGGACGTCGGGTACCCCAGGCATGTTCAGCGAGCCGGTTGTTAGGGCGATGGCCGAGCTCAACGAGCGGCCCATGGTCTTCCCGCTGTCCAATCCGACCAGCAAGAGCGAGTGCACCGCCGAGCAGGCCATCCAGTGGTCCGACGGAAGGGCGATCGTGGCAACGGGAAGCCCCTTCGACCCGGTGGAGCACAAAGGGGCACGCTATCGCATTGGCCAGGGCAACAACGCCTTCATCTTCCCGGGTGTCGGTCTTGGCGTTTGGGTCGGGAGGGCAAGGCGAGTAACGGACGGGATGTTCCTGGCCGCCGCCAAGGCGTTGGCCGAAAAGATAACGGAGGCGGACCTGGCCGAGGTGGCCATCTACCCGCAACTGACGCGGATCCGTGAATGCTCGCACGCCGTGGCCTGCGCCGTCGTCAGGCGCGCCGTCGAGGAGGGTCACGCGGAGGAGGAGGCCCTGGAGGATCTCGAGGCGCGTATCGAAAAGGCGATGTGGTTCCCGAAGTACCGCCCGATCCGCTACGAGCCGCCGGCCTGGTAGATTCGGGGATTCGGGGAGTTAGGGAGCGCAAGAGCTCTTTTGCGAACGGAGGTTCGTGGCCATGGGGATGATGATCACCGATGAATGCATCGATTGCGGGGCCTGCTTGCCTGTGTGTCCGAACGATGCGGTGAACGAGGGTCTCGCCACAGACGTTCCCGTGTACTGGATCGACGTTGAGAAGTGCACCGAGTGCGTGGGCGCGCACGACACCCCTCAGTGTGTGGAGGTGTGCCCCGTGGATTGCATCGAGCTGAACCCCGACTACAAAGAGACTCAGGAGGAGCTACTGGAGAAGTACAAGAGGCTCCACTAAACGAAGCGGGCGAGTCAGCAGGTTACAGGAATACGGCCGCAACTCCGCGACGCGACACTGCAGGGCAGCGGCCGTGGTGCTAAGCCGGCCGGTATCCGATATTCCCATCCTATGACAGTCATCCGCGATCCCATCTGGCAGAACATCTGGATCGGGCGCTCGGCACTCCGCCTGATCGACACGGCGGCGTTCCAGCGTCTGCGCCGGGTAAAGCAGCTGGGGCTGGCCTACCTGGTCTACCCCGGCGCCATCCACACCCGCTTCGACCACGCCCTTGGTGCCTACTACCTGACCGGTCGAGCGCTAGGGCTACTGGAGCAGTCCGGCGAGCTGGAAGAGGTCTTGGAGCACGACCGCTCGATCCTGCGCCTGGCAGGACTGCTCCACGACATCGGCCACTACCCATTCAGTCACACCCTCGAGGAGCTAGAGACGGGCCTGGTCC
>JBDHKT010000157.1:0-5299 GCA_039586255.1 Gemmatimonadota bacterium
CGCTGGTACTTCCAGCGCACGAGATCGGCTTGCGTGAGGTTCGCGTCACGGAAGGCTTCGTTCTTCGGCTCATAGGCGGCGTTCCAGAGGGCGAGCTGCTCGTCGTTGAGTTGGCGTGGCGGTACGAGCTTGAGGTCGTTCTCGTACAGATGCTCGGCGATCGTCATCTCCTGGGTAGCTGCGGCGCTCGCCCGTCCCGTGTAGTCGTCAAAGAGGGTGGCGGGCTCGGGGATCGTGACGTCGTCGTAGAGCGTCAGCTGCTCGGGCCCGGGCTCCCAGCGACGATGCGGTGCCTTGTGCTGGTACATGAGCATGAACGGCTTCTCGGGATCGCGGCCGGTCTCGAGCCACTCCAGCACCTTGTCGGTGATAATGTCCGTCACGTAGCCGGCATGCTCTATGACGCCCGCCGCTGTCCGGAAGTCAGGGTTGTAGTAGGTCCCCTGACCGGGGAGAACCTCCCAATAGTCGAAGCCGGTTGGCTCGCTCTTCAGGTGCCATTTGCCGATGATCGCGGTCTGGTAACCGGCCGCCTGAAGCAGTTTCGGAAAAGTCACCTGGGCGCTGTCGAAACGCTCCCGGTTGGTCATGACACCGTTCAGGTGGCTGTGCTTCCCTGTCAGTATCACGGCGCGGCTCGGGGCGCAGATGGAATTGGTGACGAAAGCGTTGCGGAAGAGCATTCCCTCCCGAGCCAGCCGATCGATGTTGGGCGTTTCGTTCAGCCTCGAGCCGTAGGCGCCTATCGCATGGGCGGCGTGATCGTCGGCGAAGATGAATACGATATTCGGTGGCGCGGCGCGATCACAGGCCGCCAGCGTGACCAGGAAGATGGCGAGCAGGGCTACGCGCATGGTATCCTCGTCGTTCGGAGTAGTGAACGTTACTGACGGTCCCTGACCAGCGGGAACAGCTCCGACTCGGTCCGCCCGCTCTGCATTGTCTCGGCGATCCGTGCAACGATTTCGGGATGGAGGTCTGCGACGTCTTGTCCTTCGCCGATGTCAGTCGCCAGGTCGTAGAGTTCGATCTCATCGTCGACGCTCGCCCGGTAGCCCTTCCAATCACCCAGCCGCACCGCCTGGCGGCCATGGTACTCCCAGTAGAGGTACTCATGCCGTCGCTGCTCGGCGGGCCGACCGAGCAGTGTGGACAGTAGTGACAGGCCATCCACTTCGACCGGGACTTCTGCTCCGGCGAGCTCGGCGAAGGTCGGCAGGAAATCCCAGAACGCTGACACGTGGTCGTTCGTGCTGCCCGCCTCGATGTTCTCCGGCCACCAGGCGATCAGCGGTACGCGGATTCCGCCTTCGTATAGCTGCGTCTTCAGTCCCCTAAGGGGGCCGGCGCTGCTGAAGAACTCCGAGTTTGTCCCGCCGTTGAATGTGGGGCCGTTGTCGCTGGTGAAGATGATGAGCGTGTTGTCGTCGAGTCCGAGCTCTTCGAGCAAGCTCCTGATCCGGCCGATCTCCCGATCCATCCGGGTAATCATCCCGGCGTAGGCTGCGTGCGGCGTGCGATGGGGGAGGTAGCCACGGTCCCCGACGTACGGCGTCTCGGGAAAGGCGCCCTCGTACTCGACTGCCGATTCGTCCGGCACCTGCAGGGCGACGTGGGGGACGGGGAAGGGGAGATAGAGGAAGAATGGCCCCTCCCTGTTCCGTCGGATGAAGTCGAGAGCTTCCTGCGCCATGAGATCCATCGAGTACTGCGTCCCCGAATAGGGCTCGTAGGATGCGGGGTCGGACGGGTCGGCGTCTTCCGGTAGCCGTTGGTGCGGGTAGATGTACTCGTTTTCGAGAGTGTGCTTCTCGGTGTTGCGCCACAGGTAGGGAGGGTAGTAGCCGTGAGCGATACGCTGACACAGGTAGCCGTACCAGTGATCGAAGCCCTGCCGGTTGGGCTCGCCGCTGCTCCCCGGTCCTCCCAGTCCCCACTTCCCGATCGCGGCCGTCGTGTAGCCCGCGTTTTGCAACATCGTGCCGATCGTGTACGTATTCGCCGGCAGCGGTCGCTGGCCCTCGAGGCTCAGGTCATGCCAGACGTCGCCCCGCTCCGGCAGCTCGTCGTTGTCCCGGATGTAGGCGTGGCCGGTGTGCAGGCCGGTGAGCAGCACGGCCCGTGACGGGGCGCAGACGGGGCTGCCGGAGTAGTGCTGCGTGAACCGCATCCCCTCGCCGGCCAGCCGGTCGAGGTTGGGAGTGCGGATCTTCGCCTGACCGTAGCTCCCCAGCTCACCGTACCCCAGGTCGTCGGCGAGGATGAAGATGATGTTGGGCGGGCGTACGGTGGCTTCGCGGCAGCTCTCGAAGGCGAGGCCCGAGAGCGCGGCTGCGCCGATCAGCGCTGTGGCTAAGAGTGAGTTGTGTCGCATATGTGATACTAAGAAGCTCTCGAACGGGGGGCCAGAGTCCGCCGGCGGAAGCGGTGGCCGTACAGCGGTCGCCCGCGGCTCGCTGTTTGCGGTAGCGGCGACCGGCATCTTGCCTATCTTAAGGCTTCTTTGGGAGATGCGATGCGAGCACCCGCCCATTTCATAGTTCTGCTGGCGCTGTCCGTGGCGCTGCCCGCCGGTGCTTTGGGCCAGGAGGCCGCCGACACAGCCGAGGCCCCCGACGAGGCGCTGCGTGTCGTCATGGACTGCCGCAGCCGCTATTGCGACTTCGACCACTTCCGGCGCGAGATCGCGTTCGTGAACTACGTACGTGACCGTAGGGATTCCGAGGTCCACGTGCTGGTGACGACGCGCAGGACGGGCAGCGGCGGCGAGGAGTTCACGATCGAGTTCATCGGCCAGGGTGACTTCGAGACGGTCGACGATACGCTCTTGTATTTCTCCAGCGATACGGACGTTGAGGACGAGATCCGGGGCGGCCTGACGCACACGTTGAAGCTCGGTCTGGTTCGCTATGTGGCGCGCCTGCCGATGGCCGAGCGACTCGACGTGACCTACGAGGCACCGGACACCCTGGAGGAAGCGCCAACGGTCCAGGTGGAGGATGATCCCTGGAACTTTTGGATCTTCAGGGTTCGTGTCGGCGGGAACTTCGGCGGCGAGGAGCGACAGGGCTATTTCTCGACGAACAGCTCGTTCTCGGCGAACCGGACGACCGAGGAATGGAAGATCCGGCTGAACGCGAATGGCTGGTACAGCGAGGATAATTTCGAGTTCAGCGACGGCTCGGAGACCACGAGCATCTCGCGCAACTATTCTACCCGCGCGTTCATCGTCAAGAGTCTGAATGATCATTGGTCGGTGGGGGGGATCGCGGAAGCGCGCGTCTCGACCTTCCGCAACCACGATCTGGCCATCGAGATCGGCCCCGCCTTGGAGTACAACATCTTCCCGTACGAGGAGTCGACGCGCCGGGCGCTGACCTTCGTCCTCGGCGCTTTCTTCAACTACTTCGACTACGAAGAGACAACGATCTTCGACGAGACCACCGAGACTCGCCCGTCAGGCGTCCTGGAGGTCGAGTACTCCGTGCGGCAGCCGTTCGGCACCATCAACGTAGGCCTGGGGGCTTTCGCATACCTAGATGATCTAACGCAACACAGCTTCGATTTGGGCGGATGGCTGAACATCAGACTCGTGAGAGGGTTGGAGCTGAACATCAACGGAGGAGTGGAGAGGATCAAGGATCAGATCCATCTGGCCAGGGAGGGCGCTACTGACGAGGAAGTCCTGCTGCGCCGCAGGGAACTGGGCACGGAATGGAGGTACCGCCTCGGCCTGAGTCTCAGCTACACGTTCGGCTCGATATACAACAACGTAGTGAACCCGCGCTTCGACTAGGGTCAGGAGTTTGGGAGGATACGAATGAGCGACGAGCAGATTGTGGCGATTATCGCGGCCATCCTCGTGGCGGGGCGCTTGGCCTGGGCGACCGGCAAGGCTCGTCCCCAACCTGAGAGAATGATCGCCGAGGAGGTTGGGGATGCCCTCGATCTCTACAACGAAGCGAAGAAGATCGTGCTCGAGAAAGGGAGCTAGCCGGGCGCGGCGGTAGGACCGCTCCGGCTCCCGTTCACGATCGTTTGAGCCCTCCCGGTCAGTTTCGACCCCATGGAAACCGGCCGGGATCACGGACGGAGAATCCGTCGAGCGGCACTTCGCCGCTGGCTCGATCGGCTGCTGCCGCCGGTCTGTGTTCTCTGCGGCGACCCTCTGGTCCCGGAAGAATTGCGCGTCTGCGGCCTCTGCTGGTCTCGGGCCCGCCTCCAACGCCCACCTCGCTGTGACCGCTGTGGCATCGCTCTGTACGACAGCGGTATCTCCTTGCAAGGCAACGTAATAGCAGGCCCGGCTTCGAGCTGTATAGAGTGCCAGGACTGGCTACCCTATCTGCGTTTCGCACGGGCGCCCTACCGCATGTCGGGCACCGCTGCTGCCATGGTTCATGCCTTGAAGTACGGCGGCTGGGCCGACCTGGCCGAGGAGATGGGGGCGCGGATGGCCGAGGTCCGCTTGCCGCGGGCGGTGGATGCGGAGATCGGTGGGCTGGTGCCCGTGCCGTTGAGCCCGGCGCGGCTGAGGGAGCGGGGGTTCAATCAGGCGGAACTGCTGGCGCTGGCGGTGGAGCGAGGGCGTGGGTGGCCGCTGTTGGCCGGGGTTCTGGTCCGGGAACGTCACACGCGGCGCCAGGCACGTCTCGCCCCTCGGGAGCGTGTGGCCAACGTGGCCGGCGCATTTCGGGTAGCGGCTGCGGGCCGGGCGCTCCTCGAGGACACGCACCTGGTACTGGTGGACGACGTGTTGACGACTGCCGCGACGGCGCAGGACTGCGTTCGAGCCCTCTGCCGGGCAGGTGCGCGGGCGGTGAGCGTTTTGACCTTCGCCCGGGCGCGACGCGAGCTGCCGAGAGGCGCCGTGACACTTTCCGGGGCTCGCCCGCGGCGGTAATGTAATAAAGTCCCAGCCCCGGATTACTGGACCCGAGCGATGGAGGTCGGAGAGATATGGCGGTTCGAGTCGGAATCAACGGTTTCGGGCGGATTGGCCGGATGATCGTGAGGGCGGCCAAGAAAGATGGCCGCGGAGAGGGTCTCGACTTCGTGGCGGTCAACGATCTCACGGATACCGCCACCCTGGCTCATCTTTTTCGCTACGACTCGGTTCACGGCAGGTACGAGGGCACGGTCGAGGCGAAGAGCGAGAGCCTGGTGATCGACGGCGATGAGGTGCAGGTGCTCTCGGAGCGTGATCCGGCGAAGTTGCCGTGGAAGGAGCTAGGTGTAGAGATCGTCTTCGAGTCGACGGGGATCTTCCGGTCGCGTGACGGCGCCAGCAAGCACATTA
>JBDHKT010000004.1:0-20826 GCA_039586255.1 Gemmatimonadota bacterium
CATCCGCATACTTGCGAAGACGCTGCATGAACTCCGGCCGGAAGTGGTTGTCACCGCCCTCACCCTGGATCGGTTCGATCAGGATCGCGGCTATCCCGTGCGGATCGTTCGCAAAGGCCGCCTCGATCTCCGCATACGCCTTCTCCTCGACCACTACCGCTTCCGCCTCGTTTACCGGGAAGCTGATCGTCGGATTCGAGATGCGCGGCCAATCGAACTGCGGGAAATCCCGGGTCTTGAGCGAATCGGTGTTCGTCACGGAGAGTGTGTACCCGCTTCGCCCGTGGAACGCGTCGACAAAGTGCATGATCTTGTCGCCGCCGCCCTCGATTCCCTGCGCGCGATTCTTCTGCCGCTTCCAGTCGAACGCCACCTTCATCGCGTTCTCGACCGCCAGCGCGCCGCCGGCGATGAAGAACAGGTAGCGGAACTCGTCCGGCACAGCGATCTCGCGGAACGTCTTCACGAACGCCGCGAACTCGCGAGAGTAGATATCGCTGTTGGCCGGGTTGGCGAGCGCCGCAGTCATCAACGAGCGGCGGAAGCCTTCATCATCCAACTTCGGGTGGTTGTGACCGATCGGTAGGGTCGCGAAGTACCCATAGCAATCCAGGTACTCTTTGCCCTCCAGCGCATCCACGATGACCGAGCCGTGCGACTTCTGCAGGTCGATCACGATGTGGAAGCCGTCTACCAGGATGTTCTCTTTCAGTATCGGAAAGACGGCGTCGGAAGGTACGGTTATCTCAGACATCGTGTTCTCCAGTCGTATATGCTATCGCGTTCATCGTTTCAAACCGGAACGACGATGAGTTAGCGCGGGCGGTCGGAGGGGGCGGCGGGCACAGAATGCCCCGAACCAGGCGTCGCCGGCACGGATATCGGGGTAGCGAGATCGGCTCGCGCGGGTCCCCGGGGCGGGCCGGCAACCCTACCGCGCTAGTGCGTCAATTGTTGGGGGGTGCAAAGATGCCGGGCCGCGCCTCTCGGGGCAGTAACTTCATGGGAGGCAGCGGGTTGCCTCCGGCGCCGGCTGCGGATCGCTTCAGCATTGGGTTCCTTCCTCCGGACCCAATTTACAGCCTCGCCTCCCCCGCGTCTAACTGCCCGGCGGGCCCCGAAAGCGCCATATCCTTCCGCCGGGGGCGCAGATGTTTTAGGATACTGGAGCGGGCAAACTCGACAACATAGCTATCTTCGCCAGGAGGGTGAGACCATGGAGTCTAAGGTCGTACCCCGAAACGAGCACGCCATCGACCGTATCCTGCGCATTGTGGTGGGCATCGGACTGCTGGCCGTGGCCTTCATCGGCCCCAAGACGCCCTGGGGTTACCTTGGTATCCTGCCGCTCCTGACGGGCGTGGCCGGTTTCTGTCCGGGCTACAAGCTGTTCGGCATCAGCACCTGTCCCCACGACAACTGCTGAACCAAGCGTAGCCGGCCGTGGCCTGCGGGCGCGGCGGCCTAAGCCTCTCCAGGCAGGCCGCCGGTCACGCTCAGGACCCAGCGCATGCACTTGTGGGGAAAGTCCACAGGCTGGCAGAACATCATCGGACAGCCTCCCGCTATTACCTCGATCCCCTTCTCACGGCAGTAATCGACGGCACCCTCCGAGACGCTACCCCGCCCAAACGAGCGGTGCATCCACACTCGCGGCACACCCAGATCGGCACACTCCCGCACCACCTGTTCTGTCACCGTCGGGCGAGTAGCGATCACGACACCATCGACGCCACCGGGGACCGAACTCAGGTCGGGGTAACAGTTGTCACCCTCCACCGTTTCCGCGTTCGGGTTGACCGGGAAGACCTTGTACCCTGAGTCGCGCAACTTGCGATAGATAATGTTCGCCGCCTCGTTCTTGTTGCGCGACACACCGGCAACTGCGATACGCTTCTGCGCCAGGAACGCCTTCACCGCTTCGCTCATGCTCGGCATATCGTCTCACTCCTGCGCTTGTTCTCGCGCCTCGATGCCCAACGCTCGGAACCGACTCGCCATCTCAGCCGCGACCTCGGGTGGAACGGTTAGCCACACTTCATCCAGACATCCGACATCAGTTTCCGCTAGAGCGTCTCTCAACAACTCGGCGAAGCGCTCGGGCGCCAGCGACCCATGAACGCCTCCGAGAAGCGGCAGCGAGATCGAGCGCAGCTTACTCGTACCCACTTCCCGAAGAACCTCGCGCAGCGCGCTCGCCACCCACTCCTCCCTCCAGGAGGGTTCCTCGTCCAGATTGTGGACGATGGCGTGGAAGCGAGTCGGATGGCTACCATGCACCACCAGCGTGCCCGGGACCGGCTGAATGTTCGCCCGGGCATCCTCCAGCAGCTGCCCGGGCTCCTCGCGCGTCTCCCGTGGCACCGGATCGGCGCCGAGAACCAGGTGGGTGTCGTCCTCGATTACCTGCGCCTCGACCAGGAACACGAGCGTCGCGCCGGGCGCCGCCGGGATGATCCGCAGGATGGGTCGTTCGGCCATACGTCGGCACAACCTAGACTCGGCGGTCGGACTCGTCCATATTGGAGCTTTCCTCGTCGAAAACCGCAGTCGCGCTCGTAACGCGCTAGCGAATAAGGAGGACCCCATGTCCGATGTGCCCCGCGGACGATTCGTCTGGTACGACCTGATGACGACGGACCCCCAGTCCGCCACGAGCTTCTATACCCAACTGATCGGCTGGGGAACGGCCCCATGGGAGGGCGGACCCGAGCCCTACACCATGTGGACCAACCGCGAGACGCCGATCGGCGGCGTCATGGACCTACCCGAGGACGCCAAGGCTGCCGGCGCGCCGCCCCACTGGCTGGCCTACGTCGGTGTGCCCGACACCGAGGCCACTGCAAACAAAGCGAAGGAGCTGGGCGGCCAGGTTCTGCACGGACCCGTCTCGATCCCGAAGGTCGGGAGCTTCGCTGTGCTGGCCGACCCGCAGGGCGCGGTGTTCGCCGTCTTCACGCCCGAGGAGGATGTACCGAGCAAGGAAGGGCAGCCCCAGGAAGGCGAGTTCTCGTGGCACGAGCTGGCGACCACGGACCACGAAGCCGCCTTCGACTTCTACAACAAGCTCTTCGGTTGGGAGAAGACCGACGCCTCCGACATGGGCGAAATGGGCATCTATCAGATGTACGGTCTGAGCGGCATGCCGCTGGGCGGCATGTTCAACAAGCCGGCCGAGATGCCCGGACCGCCCTTCTGGCTGTTCTACACCACGGTCGACGACGTCCAAGCCGCCGTCGAGAAGGTGAAGAAGCTGGGCGGCCAGGTCCTCAACGGACCCATGGAGGTGCCCGGCGGTGATTGGGTTGCGCAGTGCATGGATCCCCAGGGAGCGGCCTTCGCGATCCACTCCACCACACAAGGGTAGCCCCCTGAGGACCCGCCGCCGCTACTGGACATGTCTCACGCTGGCCATCGTCGCGTCCGTGTGGGGATGCAACCGCCCGGCTGCCGACCGACCGAACTTCGTGTTCTTCCTCATCGACGATCTCGGCTGGACCGACACCGGGGTCTATGGCAGCACGTTCTACGAGACCCCGAACATCGATCGCCTGGCCCGAGAGGGTGCCCGCTTCACCCAGTTCTATTCGGCCAGCCCGGTATGCTCGCCGACCCGGGCGAGCATCATGACGGGGAAAGACCCGGCGCGCCTCAACATCACCAACTGGATCGGCGGCGAGGGTAGTGGCATGCTGCTGCAGGCCGAGTACCTGCGACAGCTGCCCCTCGAAGAGATCACTATCGGTGAAGCGTTCAAGGAGGCCGCTTACGCCACGGGCTACATCGGTAAGTGGCATCTCGGCGCAGAAGGATTCTTGCCGCCGGACCAGGGGTTCGACTTCGCGTTCGCCGTCAACCACGCCGGCCAGCCCGGCTCGTACTTCTATCCTTACAAGAACGAGAACTGGCCGGTGACGAACGTACCGGACCTCGAGGACGGCGAGGGTGGCGATTACCTGACCGATCGGCTCACCGACGCGGCGCTGAGATTCATCGAGGCGCGGCGCGACACGACGTTCTTCCTCGTCTTCTCGCACTACGCCGTCCACACGCCGCTGCAGTCCAAGGAGGAACTCACTGCGAGGTACGAGTCAAAAGCACAGAGCCTGGCCGCCACGGACGCGCCGGCGTTCCTTCCCGAAGGCGCGAACGCGACGACCAAGCAGCGCCAGGACCACGCCGTCTATGCGGGCATGATCGAGAGTATCGACCAGAGCGTCGGGCGAGTTCTGGCGCTACTGGACAGCCTGGACCTCGGCGACCGCACGGTCGTCGTCTTCGTCTCGGACAATGGCGGCCTGAGCACACTCAGGCGTCGACAAGGGATACCGACGGCGAACCTGCCGCTGCGCGCCGGGAAGGGCTGGCTCTACGAGGGAGGGGTTCGCGTCCCGCTGATCGTCAAATGGCCCGGCGTCGTCGAGGGCGGTCACGTGGTCGACGAGCCGGCGATCACAATGGACCTCTATCCAACTCTGCTCGAGATCGCCGGGCTGCCGCCCAAGCCGGGCCAGCATCGTGACGGGCTGAGCCTCGTCCGGCCTCTGCTCCGTACGGGCGCGCCGGATCGCGAGCGACTCTTCTTCCACTTCCCGCACTACCACGGATCGGGCAACAGGCCGTCGGGCGCGGCACGCGTCGGCGATTACAAGCTTCTCGAATGGTTCGAGGATGGGAAGATCGAGCTTTACGACTTGAGCGCCGACATCGGCGAGTCGCGGGATCTGACCTCGCAGATGCCTGAGCTGGCCGGTGGCCTGCACGAGATTCTCGAGGAGTGGCGTCGAAGCGTCGGTGCCCAGATGCCGGCACCGAACCCCGACTGGATACCTAACTAGACGACTCGTCCGCGATCGGGCTCATCCGCATCCACTCCGGCAGATCGGCGGTCGGCGGTCGCTTGCCGTAGAAGAGGTCATCCAGCTTGATCGCCAGCCCGCGGAACAGAGACGAGTTGCGCACCCCGAGCCGCACGAGGTTGTGGAGCAGGTTGTCCGGATGCGAGTACGGGCACACGGAGACGCAGCGCCCGCAATCTGTACCTAACTTGCACCACGGGGTGAAGCAGGCCTCCTGATCGATCTGCCAGCGCCGCACCCCGCCGACCATCACGCGCCCGCCCAACGGGATCGCCTGGGCCGGGCAAATCTCCGCGCATTTCTGACAGCGTGTGCAGAAGTCGATCATCGTGTAATCGAAACTTCGCTCGTCGGTTACAAGCGGCATCTCGGTGGTGACGACGGCGAGCCGCACGCGCGGGCCCAGCTCCGGAGTCATCAGCAAACCCATCCGTCCGATCTCACCCAGGCCAGCGTCCCGGGCGACGAGCGGGCACACGACACGATAGTTTCCGTCCATGTGCGCCCTGGCTGAGTAGCCGAGGCCCCGGATGAGCTTCGCCAGCTGAATCGCGATGGTGCCCGTGGCGAGATACTGCTGGTACGACTCCATCGCGATGGAGGCTTTCGGCGCGCCGGCGACCATCTCCTTCGCCATCTCGACGGTGAACGCGATGGCGTAGACGTGATCCAGTTCGACCGGCCGGCCGTACTGATCGCCGCGCCCGACCGTGCTGTACATGTGGTAGTCCCTCAGTTCCGTTACCCCGACCGACACGGCTCCCAGCTTGAGCGCCCAGCCCTTTATGAACTCCGTGATCTCCGCCGGGTCGCTAACGTTACGCTCGGTCGCCACCTCTCCATCCACCAGCGGCCTCAGATACTCGACCGTCGCCTCCGTCGCGCCGGCGGCCGCGTACGCGTGCGGGTCGTACATCATCGACCCTTTCGCCAGGAGACCCGGCAGCGCTCTGAACGCGTCGTCCACCGCCCGCTTCTCGGGACGCGCCGCGTAGTACTCTTCGAACCGCGCCGTGCCCGGCTCCAGCACGTTCCTCGAGAACATGATGTCCCGCTCGTCGATCCTGCCCGTCGGCGTGTCGTCCTCGGTGATGCGTTTCACCCCCAAGGGGACGACCAGCACGACTGCGGCGGCCGCGGTCAACAGGAGGAGCGTTGCGCTGACCGCAGCCTTCCCCTCCAGGTCGGAGAGCCCAAGCAGCAGATAGGGAGCCGAGAGGACGACGGCGAGGAAAGACGAAACAAAGACGGCGCGTGGCTCCTTCTCACGCGCCGAGACCAGCGCCGCATAGGCTAAGGCAAGGAAGAGCCCCAGGCCGACGGCGACGGCGAGAAGATCGAGCATTGCGGCGGTCGAGCCCATCTCAACAGCTGTGCAGCGGCTGGTAGAGCTCGATGCGGTTGCCGTCCAGATCGCGGATCCAGGCGAAGCGGCCGTAATCGTACTCTTCGCGCTTTATCGGCCTCACGCCCTTTGCAGCCAGGTGCTCCAAGGCCGCGTCGATATCCCGCACCCGCAGGTTAACCATGAACGGCTGGTCGCCGTACATGTCATCCGGCTCGGCGCCAGCGCCGCGCTGCGGCAGATCCACCTTCGCCTGCATGATGGCGAACGTGGTGTCGAGCTTCCGCGTGTGGTCCTCCGGGTCGAGCCCCCAGAACATCACATAGAAGGCCTCGCCGGATCCCTCGAACTCAATCCCCAGGTGGTCGCTGTACCAGTCGGCCAGCCGCTGCGGATCGTTCGAGAAGACGAACGCGCCGCCAACCCCATCGATCATGCTCACCTCCGTGCGCCTTACTCTTCCCAGCCCTCAATGAAGCGTCGCTCGCCGGTCTCGTGCTCATCGACCAGCGCCTGGAAGATTGCCCGCAGCTGCTCAATCGGCAGCGTCCCTATGATCATCCTATTGTTGACGATCATCGTCGGCGTCGACCTGATGCCATACGAGAATCGCTCGTGTGTCTTCTCGTACTCGCGTCCGGTCTGGATCATACGGTCGACCAGCGCGATGGTCGCCGAGTCGGTCAGCGCGGCCTCCACTTCGAAGCGGGGGGCTAATTCGGCCCGCCATTCCGCCTGCCGCCGCGCCAGCCGGAAGTTCTCGAAGATCTCGTCGTGGATGGCCATGAACTTGTCCGGATCGTACACCGCCATGTACGACACATCGCAGGCGCCGGGGTGAAGGTCCTTCTCGACAACATCGTTGCACTTGGCCTCGAGCGGGAATAATTGGAACGCGATGTTTATCTTCCCCTCGAACTCGGCCTTCAGCTCGTTCAGCTGTCTATACAGTATCAGACAGTCGGAGCACAGCAGATCCCCGTACTCTACGATCCGGATCGGCGCATCCTCGAAATCTTCCGTCGACTGCACGGTCCAGAACGGCGAGATCAAGCTCGGCCACTCCACCATTTCCAGGTTGTAGAATTCCTTCACGGCCCGCGCCGCCACCCCACCCGACTGCGCCAATCGCCTCGCAGCGGTGTAGTGCGTGAAGCCGTAGGCCCCGAACAGCCCCAGCACCGCGAACGTCGCCAGTAGCTTGACCGACGGTAGGAACCAGCCGGCTGCGAATCCCGCCTGCCCGTCGACACCGTACTTCCAGAACAGGAAGAAGCTGACCAGCGAGAACACGTAGAAGCCGCTGCACAGCAGGCACAGGCTGCCCATGAAGAAGATTGCATAGAGGAAGAGTGCGACCACGCCGACCGCGTTGAGCAGCGAGATCGTCTTGTTCGTTCGCTCGAAGCTCGCCGAGGGCAGGACCGTGCCCAGCGCGACCAGCGCTCCGACGACCAGGCCGAAGTAACCGAGCGGCACGCCGGCGATTGCCGAGATCCCGGCGTACGCCGAGGCGTCACAGTTGAAGAACGCGCTGATGTCGCAGAAGGAGCCCTCGAAGATCGACTCCGGATAGTTCGCGGCATAGAAGTGATCGATCGTCATTATCGAGAAGACGACCATGCCTATGCCGGACAAGAAGCTCAGGATCCGCGGCCATGTGTTCCCACCCAGTGTCAGTGACTGCTGCATCTATCCCTCCTCAGTGTTGCCATAGCCGTAGCGGCGAACCGCTCCGCCCGGGGGCGGTCCCGGGAAGATACGCCGCTCCTCAGGGGCGGGCCAGAAACGCTCTTTTGCGGGGCGCGGCGCCCTAATAGGTTGGAGTACCGCTCACTCCGAAGAAACGGACCGCGCCCGGCGCGGCCCTCGATGCATAAACGAACACCGTCCCCAGGGGGATCGATGGCGAACCACGAACCGCACAAGATCAAGACCGTCCGCTTGTTGTCCTGGCCCAAAATCGACGAGCGAAAGAAGTACCTGGCCGAGGCCGACTTCAACGTCTGGAACCTGACCCCCGGACAGGTCACCTTCGACATGTGCTCGCTGGGCACCAACGCACTCAGCCAGGAGCAGCTGGCCGGCCAGTTCATCGGCGACGAGGCCTACGCCGGCTCCCGCAACTTCGAGGCGCTGGAGACAGCCGTTCGCGAGGTCCTCGGTCACACCTACGTGTGTCCCACACACAACAACCTCGGCTCGGTCAAGCTGGTCGTCACGACCATGGTACCGCCGGGGTCTGTCGTGCCGAGCAACGCCCGCACCAAGCTCGACGTCCTGGATCCCCTCGGTATCCAATACCCCGACACGCGGGACCACGAGGGGACCGTCTTCACCGGGAACGTGGACCTGGGTAAGTTGGAACAGATCCTCAAAGCAGGTGACGTGGCGTTCGTAGGCCTGCAGGCCTTCGCCGACGGGCAACACCCATTCAGCCTCGAGAACCTGCGTGGGATCCGCGCCCTGGCCGACAGGTACGGGAAGCGGCTGATCTGCGATGGCTCTCGCGTCATCGAAAACGCCTGGTACATCCAGCGGCACGAGTCGGGTCAGGCCGACCGCTCGATCGCCGAGATCGTCAAGCAGATAGCCAAGACCTGCCACATCTTCCTGATGGACGGCGCTCAGGACCCCAAGTGCAACACCGGCGGCATCCTCGCCACCGACAACCCCGACGATCACGAGAAGTTCATGAACGAGGTCGTCGTCTTCGAGGGCCTGCATACCTACGGCGGTATGGCCGGCCGCACCATGGAGGTCCTCGCCCGCGGCATCATGGAGATGTGCGACGAGGACGAGGTGCACTGGGACATGCACCAAACCGAGCGCTTCACGCAGCGGCTGCGCGACGGCGGCGTGCCGCTCGAGCGCGGCTGTGACGGCGCCTACATCATGGCCGACGAGTTCCTGCCCAACGTGAAGGAGCACCAACAGGACACGTTGTCCGCCGCCCTCTACTTGATGTCGGGCGTGCGCGCCACCGCCGCGGGCCTGGTAGGGCGCGACAACCTGTTGCCGGTGCAGCTCCCGCGCCTCGCCATGACAAACGACCAACTCGACCAGGTGGCCGACGCCATCATCAGCCTGTTCGCTCAACGCGCTAAGGTGACCGGGCTACAGGCGTCCGTCAGCGGCACCTGGCGCGACCAGATGGAGTATCACTGGGTCTTTCCCACACTCGAGCCCTACACCTTCGACACCTTCCCGTACACGATCCACACGATCGAGAGGGTCGGCGTGCTCACCCGCGGCCAGCGCGAGAAGGCGATCCGCGCCGCCGGTTACAACACCTTCCTGCTGCGCTCTGCCGATGTGACCATCGACCTGCTAACCGATTCGGGCACCTCGGCGATGAGCATAGACCAGTGGGCCGCCTACGAGGGCGTGCGCGCCAGCACAACCATGAGCAGCGAGTACCGCCGCCTGGTCGAGGTGCTCCAGGATGTCACCGGCTACGAGCACATCATCCCCACACACCAGGGGCGAGCCGCCGAGCACATCCTCAGCCAGATCTGCATCAAGGACGGCCAGCTCGTGCCGGGCAACATGTACTTCACGACAACCAAGCTGCACCAGGAGATGGCCGGCGGCGTCTTCGTCGACGTCATCGTCGATGAAGCCCACAACCCCGAGAGCGAGTTCCTCTGGAAGGGGAACATCGACCTCGGCAAGCTCGAGGCGCTGGTCGACGAGCATGGCGCCGAGAAGATCGCCTACATCTCGTTCGAGCATTCCGTGAACATGGCCGGCGGCCAGCCGTGCAGCATGGAGAACATGAAGGAGGTGTACGAGTACTGCAGATCGGCGGGCATCCCCGTCTTCTTCGACGCCACCCGCTTCGCCGAGAACGCCTATATGATCCAGAGCCGTGACGAGCGCTACCACAAGACCAAGACAAAGGACATCATCCACGAGATGATGCTCTACGGCGATGGCTGCACCGTGAGCGGCAAGAAGGACTTCCTGATCAACATCGGCGGTGTGCTCTGCTTCCGCGAGAACGCCGACCTGGCCCATAAAGCCCGAGAGCTGCTGCGCATCTATGAGGGCAACATCTCCGACGGCGGCCTATCCACCGCCGACCTGGCGGCCATCGCCCGCGGCATAGAAGAGATGGTCGACGACCGCTACATCCGCTCACGCGTCGAGCAGACCCAGTACCTGGGCCGGCTATTGCTCGAGATGGGCATCCCAATCGTCACGCCCCCGGGCAGCCACGCCATCTTCCTCGACGCCAAGCGCTTCCTGCCCCACATCGACCAGGACGAGTTCCCGGCCCAGCGGCTGGCGGCGGAGATCTACGTCGAGACCGGCGTACGGGCCATGGAGCGCGGCAACGTGTCGAAGGGCCGCAACCCCGAAACCGGCGCGAACTACCGGCCGGCGCTGGAACTGGTGCGGCTCACGATCCCGCGCCGCGTCTACACCAATGATCATATGATGGCGGTTGCGGAAGGGATCAGGCGGGTCTATGAGCGCAGGGAGGAGGTCAAGGGGCTCAAGTTCGTTTACGAGCCGTCGAAGCTGCGATTCTTCCAGGGACGCTTCGAGTCCCTATGAGGCATCTCGCACATACCTGTCAAGCCAGTTGAGGACTGCGGCCTGCACTTCCTCCTCGTACTGGCTCAGCCCATGATCGCCGCCTTCGAAGAAGACCAGTCGAAACGGATGCTTCATCTCGTACAGACGCGACGCCATTCTCAGAACGTCCGCTGGATCGTTTCGCCTGTCTGCACTCCCTTGCAGCAACAGGATCGGCGTCTCCCTGTGAAGTGCCTCGGCCCAATGGAGTGCGGACCGCGATCTCAGTCTTGCTTCTGGGTTCTCTGCATAGCCTGGAATCAACGCCGAGAACAGTTCGTCAGCTTCGGGTCTTCTCTGAAGCGAGCTCGAAAGGTCGGTCGGTCCGGCGCCTATGACCGCCGCGGCAATCCTATCAGTCCTCGCCAACACCAGGTACGTCATCATGCCTCCGCGACTCCAGCCATACATACCGATCCGACTGGGGTCCGCGTAGGGCAGCGAATCAATCAAGGGAAGTAGAATCAGCACGTCATTCAAGTCGGCGCCGCCGAACTCATCCTCACCTTCGCTCCCGCAACAGCCACGGTACTGGCTTGCTACGACCACGTAGCCTCTCGACACGAAATCGCACAGACCATACAGAGCCTCGAAATCAATGCGTCCGAATTCCCTGTTGCCCCCACGATTATAGATGATCACCGGAAACCTCTCACCCGCCGGTCTCTTGGGTCTCAGGACATAGCCGGCTATCCTCAACCCGTCGCTGATGTACTTCAGGCTTACGTACTCCACCTCTTCTCTGTACCTTCGGAACTCTTGGGGAGAGTATTTCTCCCTAAACGCCGCCTCGCTGAACCCTGAGCCGCTGTACCTTGCCCTCACCGCCTGAATCCACTCTTCGTAAGTGTCAAAAGGAACGTGCATCTCGCGTTTGTACCTCGCAAAATCCTCGGGAGGATACGTCTTGCGAAACGCGGTCTCATCGAAGGCGTACCGGCTCTTTAGGCTCTCGAGCCACTGCTCATACGTTTCGTAGGGAAACCCCGTCGCTACCTCGACGATGACTCCATCACCCTGTGTGTGCGCCTCCTGAGCCAGTGCGTGCTCAGCCGATAGAGCAGCCAGGCCCAGTGCGCTTGCCACGATCACCGACCTCATTGGCGCTCTCCTCACTCTATTGTCGAGGATCCGACGTACCGAGGAACGCGAGCTAAGACGTAGGCCAGAAGTCCTATCAGATTACCCATCAGAACGAACGTCGCCCAGGCGAGCGCGCGCTCGCCGCGCTCCCGAGCATCCAGCCACACCCAGGTTGGCAGCGACAGCCAGTAGATGACGAGAGAGACCAGTGCTACTATCACGGCCATTACCCATACCAGGCCAGGCCTCCACTCGGCGAACTCGTAGGCAACACCGATAAGGGCAACGGTCGAGCCTTCCGGCCCTCTGATTGGCCTCAACATGTGGCGGTAGACGTCGTTATGAGTGCCCTCTCTGCGGATGGCAGAAGCCGCCAGAAGCCAGGTCCTCTGCTCACTGCTCAGCGCCTCGGCGGGCAGCACGTCCAGCAAACGGTGCGCCTCGTCCGTTGCAAGTTCTGCGACCGTTGAGTTGAGCGGCGTACTTGCCGCCGTGCTCCCCTCGCTGAAGACTACCCGGCCGTCCGGACTGAACAGCCACACCGTCTTCACTTCAGGGCGTTCAAGCAGCCGGTCTAGTCCACGCTTGAGGGCCGCATCGCTGAGCGAAGCGGGGTGCATGTCCTCCAATCCCGTCAGAGCCCGTTCGACGGAGGACCGGTTCCCGTCTGCGCCAGTCAGCTGTGACGCTTTCCAGAAGCTCAGCGTGGCTATGTCCGCCGCCAGCACACATGCGCTCACGACTGCCGCCAGCGGCAGTGCGCGCTTAAACCGATGAAGCATGGCGTTGTCTCCTCAGGAGAATCACAAGCGTGGCCAGAGGCGCGAAAGCCAGATTCATCGCCAGCGTCAGCACGACGAGAACGTCCGGCAATCTCATTGACCCTCCTGCGCCCGCCCCCGCCACTCGAATTGCCAACCACGCCCCGCCGCCTATTAGAACCAGGCCCAGCAGCGCCAGGACTCGATCAGGAAACTCGGGCGGTTGTCCAAGGCGCAGCTCCACGACCAAGCGCCGCCAGGTTCGCTCCCTGGGGCGGCGGTCGAGACGGGCCATCCCGCCGAACGCCGCCTGGATCAGTCGCGCGACATTAGCTTCCACGTGGTTCCCGCCGTCAGCCATCGCGTCCCTCCCGCTCGACCTCTATCAGCGCCGTCCGCAGCGCTGCTCTCGCACGCGACAGCAAGGATTCCACAGCCTTGTAACTCTTGCCTAGAATCTGCGCGGTCTTCTCGACGCTGAGCCCGTCGACGTATCGCGCCACCAACGCCGTTCTGTATTTGTCCGGCAGCATAGCCAACGCCTCAACGACAACGGCTCGGGTTTCGAGCCGCGCCAACAATTCTTCGGGCAACGGACCGGCATCCACGAGCGCACTCATCCGCTCCGCCGACAGTTCTTGGCCATCTCCGATCCATGCGTCTCGCCGCAAGGGACGATGATCGGCGATCTTGTGGCGGGCGATCCCGCAGAGCCAGTAGAACATCCGACTCTCGCCTCTGTACGTTGACAGCGAACGCAGCGCCGCCAGCCAGGTCTCCTGAAATACGTCCTCCACATCATCCGAGCGACCACCCAGACGATGAGAGATGAACGCGAAGAGAGGGTCAGCATATCGGCGGTACAACTCGGCAAGATCGTCCTCGCTGCCGGCAGTTGCCCGACTCGCTAGGAGCAGATCGTCATTGTCGCACTCCGCGTTCCTCGACATCGGTCCTCTGCTATATATGTCTCCATAAGCGACGAAAATCCTTCGGCCCTGCAATCAGCGACTGCTTTGGGAGATCGGCGCGAACTGCCGGCCAGCGCTCGAGCTAGTGCGGCTCACCATCCCGCGCCGCGTCTACACAAACGATCATAGGATGGCGGTGGCGGAGGGGATCAGGCACGTCTACGATCGCAGAGAGGAGATCAAGGGGCTCAAGTTCGTCTACGAGCCCTCGTGGCTGCGCTTCTTCCAGCGACGCTACGCCAGTCTCAGCGCAGCGCGGCGAGGTCTCCGCTGGCCGCTATGATCTCAGGTCGGTCGTAGGGCGAGTCGAAATCGAACCCGAAGAGTTCGGGGTTCTCGCCGATCACCGCGGCAGAGACTATGCTGAAGACGTAGTCGTATGTCTCCTGCGGGATTCGTTCGCGGTACTTGGCGAGCAGTCGCCAGAAGTTCCGCTCCCGCGGGTTCTCCGGCAGCGAGCGGACCAGCCGCAGGATGTTCGATTCGCCCCAGTTGTACGATGCGATCACCAGAAGCCCCGACGCCTGAGCATCGGTCGTGTATATCCGCCGCAGGTATCGCGCCGCCGCCCGCGTCGACTTCTCGAAGTCGTGCCGCTCGTCCAGGGCATCGGGCCGTCTGATTCCTACGAGAGGACCCGTCTTGAGACCATAGTCACGCGCGGTCCCCGGCATGAACTGCCACATCCCCTTGGCGATCCCGTACCGCGTCTCAGGACCCGTGGCCTCCACTCTTAGATCGCTCTCCTGCAGCGCGAGGTAGAAGAACTCGGGTGGTAGGTCGTGCTCCAGCATGGTCTTGGCGATCCACTGCCCGTAACCGTGCCGCTGCGCCCGCTCCATTGCATCCTTGAGCCGCGGCGATGATTTCCAAAGTCTGACGTAGGTAAGAACCGCGTCCACAAAATCCGGCGGTACGTTGATCTCCGACTCGCCGAAACGGTGCGCCACGCGGTAGACTAGCTGCACCTCTTCAGACGTGGCGTCACTGTAGATGCCGAGCTCCGCCAGGAAGTCCTGATACTGCTTGTCGAACTCGGCGTGGCGCGCCTGCTGAGCCAGCCGCTCGTCGCGGTTGCCCTCCAGCTTCGCGAGCGCCAGCTCGATATCCTTCGAGGCATAGAACAGACTCTCCGCGGCGGAGCGCTGCCTCTGCATCCGTTTGTGCAGCAGGTACGCGTAGCTGCTGGCGGCCACCCCGACCGTCGCGACGGCCAAAAGCGTTGCAGCGTACTTCCGGGTTCGTCGCTTCTGCAGATTGGCAAACGCCCGGCGCAGCGCCGCCGTATGAGTCCCGATGTGCTTTGGCGCACGCCGCGCGAAGTAGCGCTTCACGATGGCGCTCTCCGACGGTACGAGCGTGGGCTCGGCTTCCGCCGTCCCCTCCAGGCCCTCGGGCGTCAACGTGAGCGTCGGGCCTTCAAAACCCAGGTGCACGCGCGTCGGCCCACCCATTGTCATGTGCTCGATCCGCCGACCGGCGACGACGGTACCGTTCGTGCTGCCCAGGTCACGCAGCCGCCAGCTCCCGCCCTCGAGCACTGCCTCGGCATGGTACAGGCTCACCGAGCGAGCCTCGATGACCAGGTCGTTATCCGGCGCACGACCGATGCGGCACTTTCCGACGAACCGCGCGGTCCCCTCCTGCCCTTCCACCGCAACCAGCAGCGCCTGCTCGCCGCGACGCTCTATCGTATCGTCCTTTCTCACGGCATCGACATTCTGCTCACGGTCCCGCCCACCGGCAAGGCGCCGCCGGCAACACTACGTGGTAGCGATCTATGACCCTCGGCTCACCGCTCACGTTTCAGGTCCTCACGCCTCGACCGTACGCTGTCTCTCACGCATGCGGTCCATCACCGCCTGGAACCGCGCGTCATCGCGCAACGGCGCCAGGAGTGGATCGACTGCGGAGAAGAACCGATGGTTGGTAAAGCCGAGCTCAAGGGCGCTATCCAGACACTGCAGTGCCTGGTCCGTCTCGCCGATCTGTGTGAAGACGCCAGCGAAGAGCCAGGATAACGTCCAGTCCAGCTTCGCGACATCAAGGACATCCGTCGTCGTGAACTCGTGGCGAACGGTCTCGACGTCCCCGCGCACGGCCGCCTCGAGTACCGTGCACATCGTCTTCCATGAATCGACGGCCAACTCAGCCTCAGCGACCTGTCTCAGCCGTTTACAGGCTTCATCGGTGCGCTGCGCGATCGCGGCGAAGACACCAAGCCAGAGGAGAGGTACCAGCTCCTCGCCGGTCAGATCGACCACGAGGCGTGCCTGTTCGAGCGCCGTGTCGAAGTCTCCTTCAAGCAAGGCCACCCAGCCTGGAGCCAGCCGGCCGGTCCAGAATAGGGGATCCAGTGACGCCGCTCGATCGGCATACCGACGCGCCGCGTCCATGCTTCCCGCCAGCCCGTAGAGCCAGGCGAGCCAGGCGTAGCTCACACCGTCGGGTTGCAGCTCGGCAGACCGCCGGAGGTCCCGAACAGCTCCGCTCAGCTCGCCCCGTTTGTATCGGATCAGCCCCCTCGAGCCCAGTCCTGCCGGGCTGTCAGGATCGAGGCTAAGCGCCTCCGCGACCCAGGAGTCCGCACGCTTCAGCGGCTCCTCGTGAAGACGAACCATCCCTTCCTGATGCAAGTAGTAGATCTCGGCGAGCGCCGCATAGAGCAGAGCGTTCGGACCCACAATTGCGAGCGCCTGCTCAGTCAGCTCGAGCGCACGGTCCAGGCCACTCTCCGTCATGCGATACATCTCCTGCCGCGCGCGAAGGTAGCAGTCGAAGGCCCGCACGTCGGGGAGCATCCGCATCGCCAGCCGCCGATCCTCGTCCCCTGTCAGCGTCACCTGCAGCCCATCGACTATACGACGCGAGAGCCGTTCCTGGAGATCGAACACGTCCTCCAGACCGCCCGTGTACTTGTCCGCCCAGAGGTGCTCGTCGGTCGCCGCCTCGATCAGCTGCGCGGTGATCCGCACGCTGTTCGCCGCCCGCCGGACGCTTCCCTCCAGCACGTACCTGACGTTCAGCTCCTCCGCGATCTCCGGGACCTTCTTGCCCGTGCCCTTGAACGCCATCGCCGAAGTGCGCGAGATGACACGCAGCGCCCGCACCTTCGAGAGGTCGGCGATGATCTCCTCTGTCAGTCCATCCGCGAAGAAAGCGTTGTCCGGGTCGGGGCTCAGGTTCTCGAACGGCAACACCACAATCGACTTCACCGCCTCCACGTCCGCGCCCGCCTCCGCCACCAACGCCTCCGCGAACTCCCCCGCACCCCCGAACCGGTCCACCCGCTCCTTCGCCAGCGCCCGCACCAGCGCCGCATCCACCGGCGCCGGGATCGCCGCCCGCAACCGCCGCGCGCTCGGCACCGGATCGCTCAACCGCTTCGCCAGCACCGCCATCCCCGTCGGTCCCGTGTACGGCGGCTCACCTACCAGCATCTCGTACAGCACGCACCCCAGACTGTAGATGTCGCTCCGCGCATCCGGCTCGCCCTCGCCCAGCGCCTGCTCCGGGCTCATGTACTCCACCGTCCCCACCGAAATCCCCGTTTCCGTCAGTCGCTCACCACCCGCCGCGCTCACCGCCAGCGCGATCCCGAAGTCCGCCACCATCGCCTCGCCCTCGTGCAGCAGGATGTTCTCCGGCTTGATGTCCCGGTGGATCACGTCCTGGCGATGGGCAAAGTCGAGGGCTGCCGCCACCTGCTGGACGATGCGCAGTGCCTCGTCGACGGGGAGCTGGGTCTCGCGCTCCAGTCGACCCCGCAGCGACTCCCCTGCTACATACGGCATCGCGTAGTAGAGGAACCCGTCGGCTTCGCCCGAATCGAGCAACGGCAAGATGTGCGGGTGATTCAGCTTCGCGGTGAGCTTGATCTCACGCAGGAAGCGATCCGCACCCATGGCGGCGGCTAGCTCGGGACGCAGGACTTTGACCGCCACCTGGCGGTCGTGCCTGAGATCGCCGGCGAGGTACACCACCGCCATGCCGCCACTACCCAGCTCCTCCTCGATGGCATAGCGGTCGGCCAGGGCGGATCGCAAGCGGTCTGAGTGCTCCGTCATGGCGGAGACAACCGGCTAGAGTCTAGGGGGCGCTCTCCTCCTCACCCACCTCCTCGGCCTCCGTGACAAAGTACTTCCCGTCGGTGTTGAAGTGAATCGGCCCCTCGTTCCTGAACATATCGGCCAGCGCCATGAACTCTATCGGCGAAGGATAGAGCTGATAGACGGTACTCTCACCCTCGAGCCGATAGTAGAAGTAGAAGGCCCGTTTCTGCACGTGGTAGCCCAGCCGGTACTTTTCGACCGTCTTCCAGGCCATGGTCATCCCTCCTTTCGACACCCGGTATCAGGGGACGGCGGTGTCAGCGGCGCTTGACCCCCTCCAGCGCCCCTTCGATCAGCCGGTACGCTGCCTCCCGCGAGAGGCCTTCCGGGTCGCGCTGACCCGACGGGGTGGACGCGATCCCCAGGGCCGCGACCTTCTCGTAGCTGAACATCTCGGTGAGCGCGGCGCCCAGCTCAACGCTCGTCGGTCCATCGGGCACGTTCAGCGAGTGACCGGGGACTTCACGCGGATCCAGCACGTCCATGTCGATGTGCACGTAGATCACGTCGGTCAGTTGTGATAACCGCTCCATCTGATGATGGACGTTCTCCGACAACGTTCGGATGTCCTCGACCGTGATATGCTCGATGTCGGAGCGGTCGATCAGCTCCTGCTCCAGCGGGTCGGTGTCACGCACCGCAGCCATGACGATGTAGCGGGTCGGCAACGCGGGATCGAGGCCCGACTTGAGCCGCAGGTTGGTCAGCGCCAGACCGGCGGACACAGCCACCGGCATGCCGCCGAGCATCCCGCTGAGCGTCGTCTCCGGCGTGTTGAAATCGCCGTGCGCGTCGATCCATACGAGCCCGACCTTCAGCGGGCGGCTCGACCCGCCGGAGTGCTGCAGACCTCCCAGCATCCCCATCAGCGAGCTGCAGTTGGCCAGCAGGCCGACCGACAGGTAACCGTCGCGCCGGTTAGCCGCGACGATCTCGGCCAGGTGACCGTTCGCCAGCCCCAGCCGGTGCCAGTCGCCGTACTGGCGCCGCTCTTCCGGCGTCAGCTCGACGGTGCTCATCGGCTTGAGCTCGACGCTCTGCCCTGCCAGCCGCGCCTCGATACCACCTTCCGCCAGGTAGTGCGGCACGTCCGACAGCTCGGCGACGTTGCGCGAGCCGGAGTACGGCATCTTCACCAGCGCGACTTTCAATTTGCCCTCCGCCGAGACGTAGTCCTGCGCCGCCGCGATGCCCGGCGCTAGAGCCAACCCTAAGATCAAAATCGCCAATGTCCTCATCTGTTCACTCCGCTCGAGTCATCCGCCGACTTCTAGGACGACGATCTCGTCGATCACCTCGTCCCCGCGCGCCGGCAGACTCAACAGCAGTCCGTCCTCCCGGTCCTCGAACTTCACGGCGCTGCCGTCGCGCAGCAGCCGGGCCGAGCGAACTGGCCCCGACAGCGGCGGCAGCGCGAGGATCGGCCCGTTCCAGTCGAGCACGTGCACGTAGACCGTCCCCTCCCGCTGGGTGGTCACACCCCAGAGGTCCGGCGCCAGCGGGCCGCCGCGCGTTCCGTAGATCGACTCGCCGTAACGCTCGAGCCAGGCGCCCATCTCCCTCAGCCGCGCCACGAACTCGGGCTGGATCTCGCCGTTCGGCATCGGGCCGACGTTGAGTAAGAAGTTGGCGTCGCTGCCGGCGGCGCGAACGAGATACCGCACCAGGTCCCGAGTGCTCTTGTAGCCTCGGTCGGTAATATTGAACCCCCACGACCGGTTCATCGTCTCGGCCGTCTCCAGGGGAAGCCGGCTCACCTCAGTAGTGTTGAAGCCCGCGGTGTTCTGTCCCGGCAGGTCCTTCTCGAACATCTGGAAGTCCTCACCCGAGTGCGGGGTCTCGTGGTGGTTGGAGCCGATGAGCGCCTGCGGCTGCAGCTCGTGGATCAGCGAGTAGGTTCGTTCGAGCCGCCAATCCGCATCGGGTCTGTCCCACATGCCATCGAACCAGATGCCACCGATCTCACCGTACCCGGTGAGCAGCTCACGCAGCTGCTCGTCCATGTCATCGAGGTAGCGATACCAGTCCCCTTCTTCCGCTCGCTCGGCACTATTCCCGGTGCGCCCGCGCGGGAAGTAGTCGGGGTGATGCCAGTCGAGCTGCGAGTAGTAGAAGAAGAGCTTGATGCCCTGGCGCCGGCACTCCTCGGCCAGCTGCGCCAGAACGTCTTCGCCATAAGGTGTGCGATCGACGATGTCCCAGTCCGAGATCTGCGAGTCGAACATCGCGAAACCATCGTGATGCTTCGCAGTGATGGTGATGTACTTCATGCCCGCCGCCTTCACCAAGGACACCCACTCGGCGGCATCGAAGCGGATCGGGTTGAACTGGTCGGGCAGCTTCTCGTAGTCGGAGGCGGGTATCCGCCGCACCTCCATCACCCACTCGGCCGAGCCCAGCACGCTGTAGACACCCCAGTGCACGAACAGCCCGAACTTGGCATCCTGGAACCAGGCGCGGGCCGCGAGGTTCTCCGAGGTCGGTTCATACGACGCCTGCGCGTGCGCTTCCACCCGCGCCAGCTGAAAGCCAAGCACCAGCGCGGTCGCGCAACACGCGCCACGCAGGCCAACGTCCCGGTACTTATCCAGTGCCTTCCAGATCATTGTACCGTCTCCATTCCAGAGTTACCGCCGGGCGCGGCGTGGCGCCGTCGAAAAACCTCTCAGCGCCGCCAGCCACTGACGCGTCAGAATCGCCAGCGCCGCCTCGCCTTTCTCCGCGCTCGCCAGGCTCGGATCGCCGAAGTAGCCCGTCTCCGAGTACGCCGGATCGTCGCGATCGCGCGAGAAGAGGCCCGGCTGGTAACCGGGATAGTCTTTCGCTCGACCCTCCCCGTAGTCGGCCGGCGGAAGATCGTCGCTCACCAGCTCCGGCTGCAGGAACAGGTTGATCGAAGTCTCTATCTCGTCTGCGTGACCTCCGGCGAGCTGTTCCTGCAACGCATCGACCTCCGGCGTCTCGAGATCGTCCCACGAGACCACGAGCGTCGGCGCGCCGGTCTCTACCCGTATCTCCCGTGCCGCGATGGCGATCGGCAGGCCCGTGGCATTCCTGATTCCGGTGTTGAGAAAAACGATCCGTTGGGCGCCGTGCTCGACGAGTGATTTG
>JBDHKT010000158.1:0-5282 GCA_039586255.1 Gemmatimonadota bacterium
CCCGCATCGGGCTCGAAGTGGAAGTAGTAGAAGTATCGCACATCGTACTGCCAGCTCTCCGGCAGCTTGTACAGGTACCGCAAGGCAAGCTGCGACAGGCTGTCCGCCTGCTCTCTCGTTGAGCACGAGATAGACGACCGCCAATTCGTACAGGGCAAGTACCGAGGCCGGGTCTGCGACCACCGACCGCTCCAGGTGGTCCCGGGCCTCTGCCCAATCGTTGTTGCAGATCATCTCGTCCAGCGCCCAAGAGATGTGCCTGAATGCTTCTGGGGACTCCGAGAGGATGCCGGAGACCGGCAGATCCGTGGTCTCCTCGATGTACCGCTCCGGCACACCGAGGTCGCGCCTCAGCTGGACCGACATCTGGTCGACCAAGCGGAGTGCATCGCTGCCGACGAAGGTGCGTTCGGCCATTCGGCGCTGCCGCCGCGTCTCGTACAGCGACACCGACACGGTAAGCTCACCGCCCTCCTCAGTGAACGAGCCGAAGATGAAGTGGTCCTGGTGTAGCTCACGGGCCAGACTGGCCATTAGCGGAACATCGAGGCCGACGCCTTCAGGGTACCCGACGCGCTCCAGGCTCACCTGCAGCCGGTGCTGGCTCTCGACCTGGAGGTATGCGTCCTGATCCAGATCGAGCAGCAACCCGATCCGTATGCCGAGCTGCATCCAGTCGAGTGTGCTGTCCCCGGACTGGTTCTCGAAGCCAAGGAGGAGCACTCTTTTGCGGAACTCGCTCTTCGGAACGACGCGCTCAAGCGTCTCCCCCGCCTCGGTCTCCAGGGTAACAGTCGTCGTCGCAGCCCCCAGCGACCGCTCGGAGAAGACGAAGAAAACCACGACGGCCGCCGCCAGCAGGTTCACCGGGATGCCGATCTTCTCCGCGGCGGCCCATTCCTGCCTTCCCGGCATGCCGTGGTAGTAGGCCATCAGCACGACCGTCGGAACCAGCGTCCCTAAAACAACCATGCTGAGCTCGATCAGGTGCGGTGAGAGCGCGAAGCGGTCCACCAGCAGGGTGACGAATTCAACGATCACCCAGGAAGCGCCAAGATAGAGCCCCACGATCTGGGGGACGCGCCGCTCCAGAAGATGTCCAAAGACGGCAAATAGCATTGTTGTGCCCCTCTCCCGATACTACGTGCGGTCTGGAACGTCCGTTTCGGAAGGACCCAACCTCAGACTACCGGCCGGGAGAAGCACGGCACGGACCGGTGCAGCTTCCGCTTCTACCATCCTCAACGGCAGCGCGACCAAGTCGTAATCGCCCGGCTCGGCGAGCGAGAGGTCGAGGTTCTCGATGATGGGAATGCCGGCGGCGCCGAGCACGCGGTGGGCGCTCATCGAGGCGCTCTGCACGGGATCTATGGAAGGCGCGTCGGTCCCGTAGAGCCGGAGGCCCGACCGTACCAGCGCGTCTGCGGCGCCTGGAGTCAGCGACGCGAAATCGCTGGCGAATTCCTCGGGTCGCAACTCCGGGACCGAGCGCACGAGCAGGCGCGGAGCACCCATAGCCTCCAGCGATTCCAGCAGGCCGACGTCCACCGACTTAGCCGAACGGGCATCGACGACGCGCACGGGCCCGAGGAATGCGCCAAGCTCGAAGGCGCCCGTCAGGGGCCCATCGATCTCGTAGTGCGCCGGCGCATCGGCGTGCGTTCCCACGTGCGGGCTAAAGGTGACCCTTGAGAGCGTTACGTTGTCACCTCGGCCGGTATGCAACGTCCAGTCGATCTCGAAGCAGGTGTCGCCCGGCCAGGTCGCTGTATTGCTGCCGAGCGGTTGAGTGATGTCAATCATACGGCGTATCCCCGACGTGGCTGCGTTTGGGCGGCGCACCCCAACCGAGCACATCACGATCCACGGAGAGCCGGCCTGCGCCAGTCACGACAAGCGCGAGCGCGATCATCAGCAACGCGAAGTCGACCTCGTATCCACCGACGAGCCCCTGAGCCAGTTTCACCTTGAGAATCGCCACGACCATCACGCAGGCTATGGCGAACGCGGCCACCCGCGTGAACAGGCCGACGATAACTAGCATTCCACCGAACGTCTCGACCAGAGCCACGACCCAGGCCCAGAAGACGGGGTGCGACCAGCCCCAGCTTTCGATGTTGAAGCCCTCAGGCGTGCCCAACGGTCCCGTCAGCTTCGCCCAGCCGTGCGACATGAAGATTAACCCGAGCGCCAGGCGCAGCGGGACCGTTCCCCATTCCGGAAGATAGCGTGTAAGAAACCAGCGCATCCGTTCGTCCTACGTCGATTCGGTCCTCACTCGGGACCGGGATGTTCTATCTCACGACCCGTCGGACCGTCGTCGGGCCCGCTCTCGCGACCTCGAAAGCCGGTGGCACTGCCCACGTAGACCTGCCCCTGCCGCATGAGCGCTCCGCCCAGGCGTCCGACGACCCTGTTCTGCAGCCATCGCCGGGTGGGGCGCGCGAGCAGCGCGAAACCGAACAGATCGGTCGCCAGCCCAGGCGTCAGCAGAAGCGCACCGCCGGCAAAGATCGCCAAGCCGTCGAGGATCGCACGGCCCGGTATCCGCCCCTCCTGTATGTCGAGCTGGAAGGCGTGCCACGCCCTCAGTCCCTCACGACTCGCGAGCGTCGCACCGAGTATTCCGGTAGCGACGATCAGTCCCAGCGTCGGCCAGAGACCGATCCATCGTCCCAGCTGAATGAGCAGCGCCAGCTCGCCGATCGGGACGAGAATGAAGAGCAGTATCAGTCGTCGAAAGATCGCGCTCACGGGGTCCAGGCTCAGAGTTCAACCGCCGACCCTACCGCGGCGGCAGACGCTGCTATCGCAGCCGAAGCGGTGACGTCGCCGCGCCACCCAGCGATAGACACGTTCTGCGGCGAACATGGCACCGGGAGCCCTGAAAAGCCACACCAGCGGCCGACCGAATGGGAGCAAGCGGAAGGTTTCGCGCGCCGCTTCGGCCCCCCGCCAGACCGTTCCCGTCGGCGTCACCAGGTGCATCGCATCCTCGGCGGCCGGGAGCTCGATACCGAAGCGCGCCAGGTCCGCCGTTTGAAACGGCACGGCCTCGATGCGTCCGCGCCTGTCCCTCCTCCGGAGACGGTCGACCTGCCGACGGCAGAACTGGCAATCCCCATCGTAGATGAGCGTCCACACCTCCATAGCGACGGCAGCGTGAGACCGGGTCCCCTGGCCCGACCTAGCCTACAGCCTCAGTCTCCCGATACAGCCAGCCGCCGGCGAGTGCCGCGATCACGATCTCGACCAGACCCCATGCGGCCGGCAGGACCAGCAGGCCGGGGTCGAACAGGCCGGTCAGGCCGATGTCGAGAAGCCTCCACAGGTAGGCGAGCAGCCAAACGACGAACCCGGCGAGCACCGCCGTACTGGGGCCGGGGCCGAAGCGCGGGCGGATCGCGGCGTATATCCAGATCGTGACGATCCCCAACAGGAACCCGACCACCATGTAGATAGCGATCGTGGAGCCGCCCACGGGTGCCATATTCAACTCTCTCATCGCCAGTTCCATGCTGTCGGCGATGACGAGCAGATTGAGGACCGACTGGCTGATGTTGATGACCAGACCGGCGAGCAGCCCTCCAAGGATTACGCGTACCACGTTGATCTTGCCCATTCAGAGCCTCCGGCGTTGATGGCCCCCGCCACGCGCTCGAACGCGGACCGGAGCATCGGCATGTTTGGGAGTTCGGACAGGGATAGAATGGCCGGACGGCCGTCCGCTGTCTAGTGTCGAATTTTCCATCCGGCGCCTGTACCTTTAGGTGGGTCACGCGGCGCGACGTCGCCGCGCAAGAACTGAGACTCCACCGGCAGGTACCCCATGGCCAAGAAGATCGCGATCAACACCGGCGGCGGTGACGCCCCCGGTCTGAATGCAGTGATCCGCGCCGCCACCCTGGCGGCTCTGAATCGGGGCTACGAGGTCTACGGCATCCGCCGGGCCTACAAGGGGCTCCTGGGCGAGGACGAGGTCATCCCGCTGACCCGCGACTCGGTTCGCGGCATCACTCATATAGGAGGCACGATCCTCGGCACCACCAACCGTGGCAATCCGTTCGCGCGCCCGATTGAGCAGCCGGACGGATCGATCAAGGCGGTCGATTGCTCGGACGAAGTCATCGCGGCATTCCGCAAGCACGGTTTCGAGGCACTGATCGCGATAGGCGGCGACGGGAGCCTGCGCATCGCCCACGACCTGTACAAGAAGGGTCTTCCGGTCATCGGTGTGCCGAAGACGATCGACAACGACATCGAGGGCACCGTTCTGACGTTCGGCTTCCTCACGGCGGTAGACATCGCCACCGACGCCATCGATCGGCTTCACTCGACGGCCCAGTCGCACGAGCGTGTCATGGTAGTCGAGGTCATGGGGCGCGACACCGGCTGGATAGCCCTGTTCTCCGGAGTGGCCGGCACCGCCGACGTCATCCTCATCCCGGAGATCCCTTACGACATCGAGAAGGTATGCGAGAAGGTCGTCGAACGAGACCGCTCCGGCCGCCGCTTCACCATCATCGTCGTCGCCGAGGGCGCCTTCCCTGCCGGCGGCAGACCCGTGTTCAAGGACCCGGAGCTGAAACGCTTCGGTGGCGTCTGCGAGGTGCTCGCCACTGAGATCGCCGAGCGGACCGGAAAAGACACGCGCGCCATAGCCCTGCGTCACCTGCAGCGCGGCGGCTCGCCTATCTCCTACGACCGGCTCATCGCTTTGCGGTTCGGCGCCGCGGCGATCGAGTGCGTCGATGACGGCGACTACGGCTGCATGGTCGCCCTCGACCCGCCGTACGTGCGCCGCATCCCTCTCGACGTCGCTATTTGCAGGCAGAAAGGTGTGCCCGTGGACGGCGACGTCGTCGCCACCGCGCGGGCATTGGGGATGAGCATCGGCGATTAGGCAAGGGGTGCAGCTCGCCAGCCTGCACGCTTGAATGCCGTGACTATGATAAGCCGGCATCCGGGGTTGGGCGTCGGGACGGTCGTCTCGCTCCGGCCTCCCCCGCGCTCACCACTGCTGTCCGATTAGTCGCATATTGCCGGGGGATTCTCCTGACCCCTGCTTCGATCCGGGCCGGGAGGAGCCGGGGGACCGACGAGCGAAGCTGGTTTTAGCGACCCGGCTCCTCCCGGACTCCCACCGTGTTCACGAGGCACCCAGGGCTAACGGATCAGCCGCGCCACGAGCCAGTCAGCCATGTAGCTCAGGAACGCTGGGTCGACCTCGGCATCGGGGTCGACGTACTCGGCCAACCCCCCGCCACGCGAAACGGCGAACA